>JAQSWC010000146.1 GCA_029266815.1 Paucimonas sp. | reverse complement strand
CCCATCAGCGTGGTGAAGATCTGGTCCGCTGCAATCGCGTCTTCGATCTGCACTTTCAAGAGGCGCCGCACGGTCGGGTCCATCGTGGTTTCCCATAGCTGCTCGGGGTTCATTTCACCCAGGCCTTTGTAGCGCTGCTTGGAGACGCCGCGCTCGGCTTCTTCGCGCAGCCAGGTCATGGCCTGGTGGAAGTCGGTGATGGCGGATTCCTTCACTTTCTCGCCGGAGCCGCGGCGCACAATGGCGCCGGGGCCGATGAGGCCTTTGAAGGTGGCGGCAGCGTTGGCGAGCACGGTGTAGTCCGGGCTGTGCAGGAAGTCGGCGTCGATGGCGGTGACTTTCACGTTACCGTGATGCATGCGGTGGATGCGAAGCGCGTGCTTGTCGGAGAGCTCGTCGGATTTGACGATGATTTCCACGGCCGGATCGTTGATGGCTTTCTGCAGCGTTTGTGCGGATTGCTGCGCGGCTTCCAGCGTGTCCAGGTCCAGCGTTACGCCGGTCATGATGGCGGAGAGCGCTGCGTCATCGATCACGCGCGAGAGGCGCATGATGATGGCGTTGGCGGTGTTGTACTGACGGACGAGTTCGGCCAGTGCATCGCCGCCGATGGGCTGTGCGTTTTCGGTGGGGATGAGCGCGGCATCGTTCAACGCGATCTGCATCATGTAGCTGGCTTCGTCGATGTCGTCTTTCAGGTAGCTCTCGTCCTTTCCGTGCTTGACTTTGTAGAGCGGCGGCTGGGCGATGTAGATGTGGCCGCGCTCCACCAGCAGCGGCATCTGGCGATACAGGAGCGTGAGGAGCAGGGTACGGATGTGGGCGCCGTCGACGTCCGCGTCGGTCATGATGATGATGCGGTGGTAGCGCAGCTTGTCGATGTTGAATTCATCGGGGCCGATGCTGGTGCCGAGCGTGGCGATGAGCGTGGTGATCTGTTCGCTTGAGAGCATTTTCTCGAAGCGGGCTTTTTCTACGTTCAGCACCTTGCCGCGCAGCGGCAGGATCGCCTGGAACTTGCGGTCGCGGCCTTGCTTGGCGGAGCCGCCTGCGGAGTCACCCTCGACGATGTACAGCTCGCACAGCGCGGGATCTTTTTCCTGGCAGTCGGCCAGCTTGGCGGAGAGACCGAGGCCATCCATCACGCCTTTGCGGCGCGTGAGTTCGCGCGCCTTGCGGGCGGCTTCGCGCGCACGCGCGGCTTCGACGATCTTGCCGCAGATGATCTTGGCGTCGTTGGGGCGTTCGTTCAGGTAGTCGGTGAGCGTCTTGGCGACGATCTCTTCCACCGGGCCGCGCACTTCACTCGATACCAGCTTGTCCTTGGTTTGCGAGCTGAACTTCGGCTCCGGCACTTTCACGGAGAGCACGCAGGTGAGGCCTTCGCGCATGTCGTCGCCGGAGACTTCGACCTTGGCTTTCTTGGCGAAGTCGTTTTCCTCGATGTACTTGTTGATGACGCGGGTCATTGCGGCGCGCAGGCCGGTCAAGTGGGTGCCGCCGTCGCGCTGTGGAATGTTGTTGGTGAAGCAGAGCACTTGCTCGTTGTAGGCATCGTTCCATTGCATGGAAACGTCGACGCCGACGGTGGTGCCATGATCGGAGACCTTCTCGCCGGTGGCCTGGAAGATGGTGGGGTGCAGCACGTTCTTGTTCTTATTGATGTATTCGACGAAGCCGCGCGTGCCGCCTTCGAACGCGAAGTCTTCTTCCTTGCCGGTGCGCTGGTCGGTGAGCTTGATGTGCACGCCGTTGTTCAGGAACGAGAGTTCGCGGATGCGCTTGGCGAGAATGTCGTAATGGAATTCAACGTTGGTGAAGATTTCTTCATCCGCCCAGAAATGCACTTCGGTGCCGCGCTTGTCGGTTTCGCCGGTGACCTTGATGGGCGAGACGGTGACGCCGTCCTGCACTTCGATCTCGCGGTTCTGCGGCACGCCCTTGGCGAATTCCATGAAATGCACTTTGCCGTCACGGCGGATGGTGAGGCGCAGCAGCTTGGAGAGGCCGTTCACGCAGGACACGCCCACGCCGTGCAGGCCGCCGGAGACCTTGTACGAATTCTGGTCGAACTTGCCGCCGGCGTGCAGCTCGGTCATGACGATTTCCGCTGCGCTGCGCTTGGGGTCGTGCTTGTCGTCCCACTTGATGCCGGTGGGAATGCCGCGGCCGTTGTCCGTTACCGAGATCGAGTTGTCCTGGTGGATCGTGACGTGGATTTCGGAGCAGTGGCCGGCGAGCGCTTCGTCGATGGAGTTGTCCAGCACTTCGAAGACGCAGTGATGCAGGCCGGTGCCGTCGGACGTGTCGCCGATGTACATGCCGGGGCGCTTGCGCACGGCTTCCAGGCCTTCCAGGATCTGGATCGAGGAGGCGCCGTACTGGCTTGGTTGCGGGTTGGCTTGCGGCTCGCGCGGAGCTTCTTGAGGGAGTGCGGACATGGCTGCTTTCTCTGGAAACGGGTGCTGCTTGTTCAAATCTTTACTACTTAGCTGTTGTATTCCCTCCCCTTCAAGGGGCGGGTTAGGGTGGGGATGGGGTCTAGTTGCTACTGAAACCCATCCCCATCCCAGCCTTCCCCTTGAAGGGGAAGGAGTACCTAAGCCTGTTTTGGCTACTTTAGAACTTCGAAAAGTTGTATTTACCGACTTTCTCAAAGTTCTTAAAGCAGCAAAGGGGCACTTTTCGCGCCCCCTTGCTTCTTCATTATTACCTGCTTATATCCGCATCGGCATGACGACATATTTGAAGTTGCCGTCTTCCGGCACGGTGATCAAAGCCGATGAATTGGCGTCGCCGAGCGCGATGTTGATGGAATCACCCTTCAGGTTGTTCAACACGTCGAGCAGGTACGACACGTTGAAGCCGATGTCGACACTGTCGCCGCCGTAATCGATTTCCACTTCTTCCACTGCCTCTTCCTGGTCGGCATTGGTGGAGCTGATCTTCAGGCTGCCGGGGGCGACGATGCAGCGCACGCCCTTGAACTTGTCCGACGTCATGATCGCGGCACGCTGCAGGGAGCGCAGCAGTTGATCACGGCCGATCGTGAAGTTGTTCTTGTAGCCCTTGGGGACCACACGGGTGTAATCCGGGAACTTGCCTTCGACGAGCTTGGAAATCAGTTCGATATCGGCGAAGGTGAGCTTGACCTGGTTGTTCGCGATTTCGATCTGCACCGGCTCTTCGCTGTCTTCCAGCAGACGCTGCAATTCCAAGATCGTCTTGCGCGGAATGATCACGTCCTGGCGCGGGAAGCTTTCTTCGGTTTCCACCTGGCAGAAGGCGAGGCGGTGGCCGTCAGTTGCAACGCCGATCACGTTCTTGCCATCCACCACCAGCAAGAGGCCGTTCAGGTAATAGCGGATATCCTGCTGCGCCATCGAGAAGTGCACCATGTTGAACAGGTGCTTCAGCGTTTTCTGCGGCAGCGTGACCTTGGCGTTGTACTGCTCGGCTTGCGCCACCGTCGGGAATTCTTCCGCGGCCAGCGTTTGCAGTGCAAAACGGGATTTGCCGGCCTGGACTGTCATGCGTTTGTTGGACAGCGACAAGGACACATCGTTCGAGTCAGGCAGGGCACGGAGAATGTCGAGCAGCTTGCGCGCTGCAACAGTCGTCGCGGCCACGTCACCGCCGCTGCCTATATTGGCGTGCGTGGTGATCTGCACTTCGATATCGGTGGAGAGGAAAGAAACGCGCTCGCCTTCCTTGCGGATGAGGATATTGGCCAGAATCGGCAATGTGTGCCGACGCTCGACAATACCGCTCACGACCTGCAAGGGCCGCAGTAGCGTGTCTCTCTGGGTTTTTACCAATTGCATAAATGGGATCCTTGGTTAGTAATGAATTTATCGGAGGCGAGGCCGGTGAACTGGCGCAGCTTCTGAGTCAAACCCTACTAGGTAAAGCAAGGTACAGAACAATGTACGAACAACGTAAAAACTGTTTTTTCAAAACCTTCATATTTTGACAGAAACAGCCTGTCAAAAATGAAACTCGGCGGCTTTATTGCGATTTTCCGCCCAACTTATTTACAACAAATCCACAACTTTCCCACAAGTTACCAACCGCTTGTCCACAAAGTTATCCACAGGTCGATAGGCAGCTGTGGATTACCCTTTCAGGGTCTGCTCCAGAACGTGCAACTCGTGGTTGATTTCCGGGTTCTTGGCGCGATCGGCGGCAATTTTCCGCACTGCATGCAACACCGTAGTATGGTCGCGGCCGCCAAAAAGATCGCCGATTTCGGGCAAGCTTTTCTGGGTTAATTCCTTGGCGAGGTACATCGCGATCTGGCGCGGACGGGCAATATTGGCCGGACGCTTCTTCGAATACATGTCGGCGACCTTGATATTGAAGAAATCGGCGACCGTCTTCTGGATGTTTTCTACCGAAATCTGGCGGTTTTGTACCGACAGCAAGTCTTTCAGCGCTTCCTTGGCAACGTCGATTGTGATCTCTTTGCCATGGAAACGGGAGAACGCGAGGATCTTGCGCAGCGCGCCTTCCAGCTCGCGCACGTTCGAACGCAGGTGCTTGGCGACGAAAAAGGCGACATCGTCGGACAGGCGTTCGCCTTCCTGTTGCGCTTTTTTCAGCAAAATCGCCACCCGCATTTCCAGTTCCGGCGGCTCGACGGCCACCGTGAGGCCGGAGTCGAAACGCGAAATCAGGCGGTCATCCATGCCGCTGATTTCCTTCGGATAGGTATCGCTGGTGATGATGATCTGCTTCTTGGCCGCGATCAGCGCTTCGAAGGCATAGAAGAATTCTTCCTGCGTTCTGCTCTTGCCGCCGAAGAACTGGATGTCGTCGATGAGCAGCAGATCGAGCGAGTGGTAATAGCGCTTGAACTCGTCGAAACCCTTGCGTTGGTAAGCGGTCACTACGTCGCGAACATACTGTTCTGCGTGGATGTAGCGGATCTTGGTGGACGGATTCTCGGCCAGCACCTGATTGCCGATGGCATGGATCAAGTGGGTTTTGCCGAGGCCGACGCCGCCATATAAGAAGAGCGGGTTGTACGACACGCCGGGATTGTTGGCTACCTGGATCGCGGCTGCGCGGGCAAGCTGATTGGCTTTACCGGTGACGAAACTGTCGAAGGTCAGCGCCGGATTGACGCCGCTGACGTCACGCCGGGGATTGACCGCGACCGGCATGGACAGCATTTTTTCGGGGCCGTCGATGGTGCCGACTTCCTCTTCCACCACCATGAGGGTCGTCGGTCCGGGTCCCGGTCCGGGGCTGGCCGGTTTCTTGGCAATGCCGTTGCGAGGATCCAATACAAATTGAACCTCGATGGACGAATCCCAGAACTTGGAGGCGAGGGACGTAATGCGGCCAGCGAACTGGGTCTTCACCCAATCCAGCTTGAAGCGGTTCGGCGCGGCAATGCGCAAGCGTCCGTCCTCGAAATCGAGCGGCGCCAGCGGCTTGATCCACGCGCTGAACTTTTTGTTCAAAATCATCTGGCTCCAGCCTGCCGAAAACGATGCCTAAGTTATTGACAGACAAGGTGAATCTACTGTCTAATCACGGGTTCACTGCGTCGGGCGTGTTGTGTATCGTTCATCAATGCTGCTTCAGGCGCAAAAAGACTGTTCCAATTCCTTTTGCTACCTTCTGCTTATATAAGCGAGATCCAACATGAAACGTACTTACCAACCTTCCGTTGTCCGCCGCAAGCGCACTCACGGTTTCCGCGCCCGCATGGCAACTCGTGGCGGTCGTGCTGTGCTCAACGCACGCCGCGGCAAAGGCCGCAAGCGTCTGGCTGTATAAGCCAGGCATTTGCATCAGCTGGCGTGACCGGCGCTCGTTCGCAAGACTTCGCCCGCGCCCGGCGCATCGTAAAAACGGATGATTTTTCATCCGTTTTTCGTTTGCGCCCCACGCAACGCACAGCACACTTCGTGCTCTACACCCGTGCCAATCAACTGCCGCATGCCCGACTCGGCATCGTCGCCGCCAAGCGGCTGGCGCCGCGGGCGGTAACGCGCAATTCGATCAAGCGTGCTGCGCGCGAAGCGTTCCGGCTGGCGAATCTGCCGCCTCTCGATTGCATCGTGCGTTTGTCGAAGGCGGTCAACAGCAAGAAAGACCCGGCGACGACCGCGCCGCTGAAATCACTGCTTCATACGGAACTGCGACAATTGTTCGCTTCACTGACTTCAGCCGAAGCAAAACCGCGATGAAACGAATTCTGCTTCTCTTGCTGCGCGCTTATCATTTGTGCCTGAGCCCTTATCTGGGCGCGCAGAAGTGCCGTTTTTTCCCGACCTGCTCCAATTACGCGGTGGAAGCGATCCAGCTTCATGGCGCACTCAGGGGCAGCGCGCTGGCGGCAAAGCGCATCTGCAAATGCCATCCCTGGCATCCGGGCGGCGTCGATCTCGTTCCAACTGATTCTTCATCTAAACCTGCGGCCGAGCATCATGGCTGCAGCCATTCCTGAAACTTCTAAAAAACCATGATGGATACCAAACGTACCGTTCTGTGGATCATCTTCGGATTCTCCTTGCTGCTCCTGTGGGACAACTGGATGCGTTACAACGGCCAAGCGTCGATGTTTTCATCGGCGCCGGCAAAGCCCGCTTCGCCTGCTGCAGGCAAGGCTGCGCCGAATGACGTGCCGGCCAATGCCACCGTCGCTCCCACCGCGCCTACCGCTGCCACGCCCGCTGCCGAAGCCGCGCCGGTCGCGAAAAGCGAGCGCATTGAAATCCTGACCGACGTCGTCAAGGCCGCCTTCGATACCGCAGGCGGCGAGCTTGTGTACCTGGAGCTGTTGAAGCATCGGGATACGATTCATCCCGAGAAGAACGTGGTTCTGTTCGACAAGAGCCTGGGCCGCACCTATCTGGGACAGACAGGACTGACCGGCGGCGTGTATCCGAATCACCGCTCGATGTACGTAGCCCGTCCCGGCGCTCGCGAACTGGGCGGCAATGACACGGTGCAGCTTGTCATGGACAGCGAGCAGGGCGGGGTGAAGCTGACCAAGACCTTCATCTTCCACCGCGGCGACTACACGATCAATGTACGTCATGACATTACCAACCTGACTGCAGCACCGATCACGCCTTCGCTGTACCTGCAACTGGTGCGCGATGGCGGCAAGCTCGAGGGTGAATCGCAGTTCTACAGCACCTTTACCGGCCCGGCTGTGTATACGGATGCGGAGAAATTCCACAAGCTCGATTTCGAGGACATTGCGAAGGGCAAGGCGGAGTATCCGCTGAAGTCGGATGACGGCTGGATTGCCATGATCCAGCATTACTTCGTTTCCGCGTTTGTTCCGCCCGAAAATGCGCCTCGCAATATCAGCGCAACCCAGGTGGACAACAATCTGTTCGCCGTGGCCAACGTCCTGCCGCTCAACAGCATCGCACCTGGCGCCACTGCCAGCATGGATGCCAAGCTGTACTCGGGCCCGCAGGAAACCAGCCGCCTTGAACAGGTGGCGCCTGCGCTGGACACCGTAAAGGATTACGGCCTGCTGAAAATTGTGGCAGAGCCGATCTTCTGGCTGATGGACCAGATTCACAAAGTGCTGGGTAACTGGGGCTGGACCATCATCGCACTGACGGTGCTGATCAAGCTGGTGTTCTATCCGCTTTCTGCAGCCAGCTACAAGAGCATGGCAAAGATGAAGCTGGTCACGCCGAAGATGACGGCCATCCGCGAGCGTCACAAGGGCGATCCGCAAAAGATGAACCAGGCGATGATGGAGCTTTACCGCTCGGAGAAGGTCAATCCCTTCGGCGGCTGCCTGCCTATCCTGGTACAGATTCCGGTCTTCATCGCGCTGTACTGGGTGCTGCTGGCCAGCGTGGAAATGCGCAATGCGCCGTGGCTGGGCTGGATCCAGGATCTTGCCGCGCCCGATCCCTTCTATATCCTGCCGATCCTGATGGCAGTATCGATGTTCATCCAGACCAAGCTGAACCCGACGCCACCCGATCCGATACAGGCCAAGGTCATGCTGTTCATGCC
>JAQSWC010000145.1 GCA_029266815.1 Paucimonas sp. | reverse complement strand
GTCAACCGAATGCGAACACGGTAGCCGTGGTCGATGCGGTGAAGGCGACGCTGCCTCAATTCCGCGCGCAGTTTCCGGCGTCGATAGAGATGCGCCAGGTAAACGACCGTTCCGTATCGATTCGTGAAGCGATCGCGGACGTTAAACACACCTTATTCATCACCATCGTTCTGGTCGTGCTGGTGATATTCCTGTTCCTGAAGCGTCTATCCGCAACGGCGATTCCCCTTGTGTCGCTGCCGATTTCATTGATCGGTTGTTTCGCGCTGATGCTATGGCTGGACTATAGCCTCGACAATATCTCGTTGCTGGCCATCACCATCGCGGTCGGCCTGGTGGTTGACGATGCGATCGTTATGCTCGAGAACATAGTGCGCCACGTGGAAGAGGGCATGCCGCCGCTGCAGGCTGCACTGAAGGGATCACGCGAAGTCGGCTTCACCATCATGTCGATCTCGATTTCACTGGTGGCCGTATTCATCCCGATTTTTTTCATGCCGGGTGTGATCGGGCTGATGTTCCACGAGTTCGCCGCCGTGGTGTCGCTTGCCGTCATGGTGTCGGCGCTGGTGTCGTTGACTCTCGTGCCGATGCTGTGCAGCCGGTACCTGAAGCGGGAAGATCACGCTGGAGAAAGCCGGCTGGGGCGTGCCTTCGAGCGGTTCTTCAATCGAGTACTGCATCGTTATGAACGCGGCCTGGACTGGTGCCTGGCACATCGGCCGGCGGTGCTGTTATCTGCGTTCGCCACCTTCGTGTTGACGGTGCTGCTTTTCGTCGTCATTCCAAAAGGATTTTTCCCAAGCGAAGACATTGGGCAGATACGCGCAACCGTGGAAGGCCCGCAGGACGCCTCGTATCCCACCATGGTGAAGCTGATGGCTCAGGCGAGCGATCTGGTTCGCAGCGATCCTAATGTGAACAGCGTGACATCCCGCACCGGGAGCGGCAACAGCGGCAATATGTTCATCGAGCTCAAGCCGCGCAAGGAGCGCATGCCGATGGACAAGGTACTGGAGCAACTGCGGCGCAAGGTCAACGGCATTCCGGGCATGGCGGTTTATCTTTCGCCGGTGCAGAATCTGCAGCTTGGCGGACGCCAGAGCGCTATCAGTACGTGATGCAGAGTGTGCATGCAGATGAATTGACGGGGTGGGGAGAACGGCTTCAGCAAAGCCTGCGCGCCGACCCGATATTCCGTGACGTGACCAGCGATTCGCAATTGAAGGGATTGCAGGCAGTCGTGGATATCAACCGCGACCGGGCCAACGAAGCCGGCGTGGACATACAGGATATCCGTACCGCACTGTACAGCGCTTTCGGCGAACGGCAGGTGTCGACTATTTTCACCAGCAGCAACAGCTATTCGGTGATCATGCAGGACGCCGATTCGGGAAAGCAGGATGAATCCGATATCAGCAAGATCTATGTGCGAAGCAGTGCAGGCACACTGGTTCCTCTCTCCAGTCTTGCCACCGTGCGCCGTTCAGCCGGGCCGATTTCGGTCAACCACAGCGGCCAGTTGCAGGCGGTGACCGTCTCCTTCAACCTCGCGCCCAATGTGGCGCTCGGCGAGGCCAGCAGGAAGATCGAGCAGATCAAGGCGTCCCTGCGCATGCCGGCCTCCATCATCACTTCCTATGCCGGGGACGCCGCAGTCTTCCAGTCTTCGCAGGGAAGCCAGTTCGCCCTGCTGCTGCTCGCGCTGCTGGTCATCTACATCCTGCTCGGCGTGCTGTACGAAAGCTATATCCATCCGCTGACCATCCTGGCGGGATTGCCTTCGGCAGCGGTCGGTGCATTGCTGACTTTATGGCTATTCGGCTTTGAACTGACCCTGATCGCCACCATCGGCATCCTGATGCTGATCGGCATCGTGAAGAAGAATGCGATCATGATGATCGACTTTGCGCTGGACGCGCAGCGCACCCGAGGCATGGCGCCGGTGGAAGCAATACGCACAGCCTGCCTGCTGCGATTCCGCCCGATCATGATGACGACGCTGGCGGCAATGATGGGTGCAGTGCCGATCGCATTGGGCCTGGGGGCAGGAGCGGAACTACGCCAGCCGCTCGGCCTTGCCGTGGTCGGCGGCCTGCTGGTATCGCAAGTCGTTACCCTGTTCATCACCCCCGTGATTTACCTCGGCCTTGATCGGTTCAGCGGCAAGGGGCCTTTACAGGTAACGACGGCGGCGCCTGCCTGAACGCTGCAGGATGTTTTCAAACATAAGAATGCCAACAATAGGGGAGAAGTATGGAATCGAAAGGGACGCTGAGTCGCGTTACCGTCGGGTTGCATTGGATAGTAGCGGTCTTCATGATCGCCCTGATCGCCATCGGAATCTATATGGTCGAGACCGAGGGATGGCATCTCTATCATCTGCACAAATCGATCGGACTGCTGATATTCACAGTGATCATCGCGCGAATAGGATGGCGACTCAAGAAAGGCTTGCCGGAACCTGTCCGTCCATTTTCACGATTCGAACACCTGGCATCGAAGGCGGTGCACTGGATGCTGCTGATCGGGACGCTGGCCATGCCCCTGACCGGCATGATCTATTCCGGCGCCAGCGGGCATGGGTTCGGCATTTTCAGCATCGGTCTTTTCCCGAGCAACTATGGTCCGGACGGACAGGCAATACCCTTCAACGCCGCCTTATCTGACGCAGGGCAGGCGATGCATGGCTATATCGGGTACTTTGTGCTCGTGCTGACCATCCTGCATGTGGCAGGCGCGCTGAAGCATCATTTCATCGACAAAGATTTCACTTTGAAGAGATTGTTCGGCTCAGCGGGTACCAGTGCAAGCCAGTCCGACATCAGGTAGTGCATCCTGCCTGCAATGAGCGAGTATCATCGCCTTCCAAGAAGAAAATTTCTCACCCTTGCGCTTGCAGGGGCGGGCATGGTTGCGTTCGATGCAATCCGCCCGGTTAGCGCAGCGACGTTTTTGGTGCGCAACGTTACGGGACTATACACAGTCGAGGTCGCGCGCATTTTTCAGCCTGTTGATGCGCAGGACGTTGCCGAAGCGATTCGCGGCTGGCCAGGGAAAATCGCTATTGGCGGCGGACGCTACAGTATGGGTGGGCAGACAGCGATTCGGTTGGGATTGCATATAGACATGCGGAGCATGAACCAGCTAGTCTGGTTCAAGCCTGAATCACGTTGTGTGAGGGTGCAGGCCGGCGTGCGCTGGCGTGACCTGCAATCGCTTATCGACTCGCACGATCTGGCGGTGAAGACGATGCAGAGCTATTCCAATTTCACCGTGGGCGGCTCAGTGTCCGTGAATGTTCACGGGCGCTACGTGGGAAATGGCCCGATCTGCAACTCGGTGCGCGCGTTGCAGCTTGTACTGGCGGATGGTTCGATTCTGGAGGCCAGTCGCGCACAGAACACAGAGCTGTTCAGGGCGGCGATCGGTGGATACGGCGCAATAGGCGTTATCACTGAAGTTGAACTGGAACTCGCCGCGAACGTCCGCATGGAAAGGACTGTGCAGGAGGTTCCGTTAGAGCGTTATCCTGAATATTTCAAGGCGATTCTGTCGGATAAAGCGAATATTCTGCATAACGCAGACCTCATACCTCCGTTATTCAATGCGCCGCTCGCCATCACCTGGAAAACGACCTCAAAGCCACCTACCGAAAGCGGCAGGCTGTTGCCTCAAGGCTTGACTTATCCCACGGAACAGAACGTGATATGGGCATTGACCGAGCTGCCTTTCGCTGAAAATCTGCAGAAGGACGTGGTCAGACCCATGAGGCTTTCCAAGCCGGCGGTGGTATGGCGCAACCGTGAAGCGAGCCGGGACGTCGCCGAACTCGAGCCGCGTACCAGAAGATTTTCCACCTATGCACTGCAGGAATACTTTATCCCGGTTCGCCATTTTGCTTCCTTTGTAAAAAGCCTTGGCAGTGTACTGCGGCAACATAACGTAGAGGCGCTCAACGTCTCGATCCGTCATGCGCCGGCCGACACGTTATCAATGCTTCCCTGGGCCAAGGAAGAAGTCTTTTGTTTCGTGCTGTATTACAAGCAGCGCACGACCACTACCGCAATGGAAAGGGTTGGCCGCTGGACACGCGAGCTAATCGAATTGACGTTGGCGAACGAAGGCAGGTATTACCTTCCGTATCAGTTGCATGCCACGCAAAGCCAGTTCGATCGCGCCTACCCGGAAGCAGGGTCGTTCAGACTATTGAAGAAATCGATAGATCCGGCGAACAAACTGTCCAATGCGATGTGGGACACCTATTTGTAGTGGACAGACATCCATCCTGTTCCATTTTTGCCAGCGCCTTGCTTCAATTGAGACATGTACGCGGGATGGTGCAGCCGATTGTTTTCACAGAATGCATGGAATTCATACAGGCGACAAATTGATTTATTGCAAGGTTTTTCGGTGAATACGCTATCTGATTTCAATTGCGATACAGCTATCAGATGGGCGCTGCGCCTCAGGTAAAATGCAGCCTGCAATATCCATTTCAGGCGACCATGTCCTACCAAGTTCTTGCACGTAAATACCGCCCGAAGACCTTCGAAACGCTGGTCGGGCAGGAACACGTAGTTCGCGCGCTGACGCATGCGCTGGAACAGGGTCGTCTGCACCATGCCTATCTGTTCACAGGCACACGCGGCGTCGGCAAGACGACACTGTCCCGCATCCTCGCCAAGTCATTCAACTGCGAAAAGGGCATCACTGCCCAGCCCTGCGGCGTGTGCGAGGCCTGCACAGCGATCGATGCTGGACGCTTTGTCGATTACATAGAGATGGACGCGGCCTCGAACCGTGGCGTGGACGAGATGGCGCAGTTGCTGGAGCAAGCCGTCTACGCGCCGTCGAATGCCCGCTTCAAGGTCTATATGATCGACGAAGTCCACATGCTGACCAATCACGCCTTCAACTCGATGCTGAAGACGCTGGAAGAACCTCCCGAACACATCAAATTCATTCTGGCGACTACTGATCCGCAAAAAATTCCGGTCACGGTGCTGTCGCGATGCCTGCAGTTCAACCTGAAGCAGATGCCGCCCGGCCATATCGTGGGACATCTGGAGAACATTCTCGGCCAGGAAGGCATTTCGTTTGAAACTCTGGCGTTGCGCCTGCTGGCGCAGGGCGCCCAGGGATCGATGCGCGATGCGCTGTCTCTCACCGATCAGGCGATTGCCTATGCAGCCGGCAAGGTCACGCTCGACGCGGTGCAGGGGATGCTGGGCGCGCTGGACCAGTCGTACCTGATCCGTTTGCTCGATGCGCTGGCAGCCAAGGATGGCAAGGGCTTGCTGGCGGTGGCGGACGAGATGGCGACGCGCAGCCTGTCTTACAACGCTGCCTTGCAGGACCTTGGCAGCCTGCTGCATCGGATTGCGTTGGCACAGACCGTGCCGGCTGCCTTGTCCGATGATGTCCCTGAACGTGACGCTGTTCTGCGCCTCTCGCAAGCTTTCGACGCTGAAGAAATTCAGCTCTTCTACCAGATTGCGGTTCATGGCCGTAATGAACTTGGCCTTGCGCCCGATGAATATGCCGGCTTCTCGATGACGTTGTTGCGCATGCTTGCGTTCCGGCCGCAGCAGGGTGGGGCGGACGGCAAGGCAGCCGTGTCCTTGCCGGCGCCGGCTGCTCGTCTCAGCATTCCGCCTGCAGCAGCGACTGCCAGTGCGCCGGTTGCTCGCCCGGCTTCCGCCAGCCCGGCTCGTGCCGCACTGGTCGCCGCGCGCGGTGCGATGAAGCAAGCGCCGAGGGCGAGTTCGCAGGCGACGGATGCCTGGGCGGAACCTCCGTCCAAAGACAGCGTTTCAAGAGAAATTCCCGCTCAGGTCGCCTCTGCGGTGCCCGATAATGACAGGCAGGCCCAGCCGCAAGCTGCTCCGGCTCCTGTAATTGCACCTCCGCCAGTTCTTGCCCCGCAACCTATGCCGGAATTGAAATGGGACGGTAACTGGCCCTCGCTGGCCACACGCCTGCCGGTACGCGGAGTGGCTCAGCAACTGGCGCTACAGAGCGAATTGATCCGTTGCGAGGTGCAGGGCAACGCAGTACAAATGCACTTGCGCGTGGTGGTGGAGACATTGCTGTCGGCCGGCAGCGGCGACAAGCTGGCGGCTGCCTTGTCCGAAGAATTCGGCATGCCGGTGCGCGTCACTGCCGAAGTGGGGGCAGTGCAGAACACGGCGAGCGCGCAAGCCAATGCCGAACGTGAGGAACGCCAGCGGAAGGCCGAGCAGACAGTGCAGAACGATCCCTTCGTACAAAACCTGATGCGTGAATTCGGCGCCACTATCGTGCCGGGATCGATCAAGCCGGTGTGATCATTTGCTGCGCATTTCGACCAAGCGGTGCAGCAATCGATGTTTTAATCTGAACAAATTCAATTTGAAAAGGAGCTAGCCATGATGAAGGGGCAACTTGCCGGGCTGATGAAGCAGGCCCAGGCGATGCAGGACAACATGAAGAAGATGCAGGACCAGCTTGCCTCGATCGAGGTCGAAGGCCAGTCCGGCGCCGGCTTGGTAAAAGTGGTGATGACCTGCAAGAATGACGTCAAGCGTGTGACTATCGATCCTTCGCTGCTGGCCGATGACAAGGACATGCTGGAGGACTTGGTGGCAGCAGCTTTCAACGATGCCGTGCGCAAGGCGGAGGCAACGTCGCAGGAAAAGATGGCGGGCATAACTTCCGGTTTGCCCTTGCCGCCCGGTTTCAAGATGCCGTTCTGATTTCTGATGGCGTAAAAGTTGCTCGACTTTGTGCAC
>JAQSWC010000144.1 GCA_029266815.1 Paucimonas sp. | reverse complement strand
TCCACAGTTTTTCCATGGTCGGATGCTTGGCTGCGGTAGTCGAAGCGAGCATGTCCATTGCATGCTCCTAGACCAACGCCGGTGAAGCTACCACCGGCGTTTTCGACTTCAATAGCTCAGTGGCGAGCTCCGGCAAGACGGGGCCACCGGTGTGGAAACCCTGAATCAGCGCACAGCCCTGCTCCACCAGGAATTGCATCTGGTTCTCGTTTTCCACGCCTTCGGCAATCGTAGAAAGCTTCAGATGATTGGCAAGACTCATCACCACGTTGCAAATGGCGGCGTCCTTCACCGACAGCGGTAGATCCTTAATGAAGGCACGGTCTATCTTCAGTGCATGGATAGGGAAGCGCTTCAGGTAGGCCAGCGACGAGTAGCCCGTGCCGAAATCGTCGATGGCAATGCGCACCTTGCGCGAGGCAATCTCCGTCAACAGTCGCTCTGCATGTTCCGGATCGGACATCAATATGCCTTCGGTGATTTCAAGCAGCAATTGCTCGCCGCCCAGGCCGGACAGCACCAGTGCCTCGTCCATCGCTTTCAGGAATTGGTCGTTCCTGAATTGGCGCGGACTGACGTTCACTGAAACATAAAGCTTTCGTCCTGCCGCTTCCTGGAATTTTTTCATCTGCATGCATGCGGCCTTGAGTGCCCAGCCGCCGAGCAGATTGATAAGACCGTTTTCCTCGGCCATGGGAATGAATTGCGCCGGCGACACCAGGCCAAGTTCCGGTTGCGTCCAGCGCATCAATGCCTCGAAGCCGACAATCGTGCGCGTTCGCGCATCGACAATGGGCTGGTAATGCAACAGGAATTCGCCGTTGCGTATCGCTTCGAACATTGCCGCTTCCATCGAAACGTCATGTTCGACCCGGTCAAATTTTTGCTTGCTGTAGATGACGCAGCGCGCCTTGCCCAACTCCTTGGCCCGGTACATGGCACTGTCGGCATGGGCCAGCAGCTTGACCTCGTCGTCACCATGTTCGGGGTACACCGCAGCGCCGATGGACGTGCTGACATACAAGGCATGACCCTCCATCTCGAAGGGAAGCTGGATGGCGGAGATCAGGCGGCGCGCGATCAGCAGGATTTCTGGCTCATCGATCACGCCGGGCAGCACCGCCACGAATTCGTCACCACCCACGCGAGCCAGCGTGTCGATGTCGCGCAACGCCTCCCGCAGGCGCTTTGCCGCAATGCGCAGCAGGTCGTCGCCTACCCCATGCCCAAGCGCGTCGTTGACCTTCTTGAAGCCGTCGAGATCCAAAGCAACAATGGCGAAACCGCCGTGTGCGCGACGAGACTGGGCAATTGCCATCTTGATGCGGTCCGACAGCAGCGCACGGTTAGGCAATCCGGTCAATGCATCATGGGTCGCCATGTGGCGCAGCCGTTCCTCAGTGTCGTGCTGGATCGAGACGTCGCGCCCGACCGCCAGGATTTCGGTTGCATCATCAGCCTGCCATGCACTGAATTGCCATTCGAACCAGCGGAAGGCCGATTGCGCCGAGTGCACCCGCGACACCATGCGCACCGGCTTTTCGCTCCCAGCAGCGACGGACAAGGCATCGAGAACTGCCGCGCGGTCGCCCAAGGGAACAAGATCGGTGAAGTCGCGCCCGTCGAGCAGGATGGAAAAATGCAGCAACTCGCCCGAACGCCGGCTGGCCCGAATGATTTTCCCCTTCGAGTCCAGCCTGAAAACGGCATCGCCTGCCGCTTCCATCAAATGAAGGGCAAAGCCGTCATGGCAGGCAGCAGAAGACGCCTTGTCGGATGCAAGAAACATCGGTTCTTGTCTTTCGCGGTATGGGGAGATGCAGTTAATGTCGTTATGTGCGCAGAACTGTCCTGTCACGACTGCTCTACGATTGAATCTTCCGGCAAACCATTAAACATGGATGCTAATCAGCTTAACAATTTGATTTTCGGAAACATGCAAAGACTTGCGCTAAATCAATTCCAGTAACTTGCTCCCTGATGAAAAATAGCAACTTTCGTTGCATAAAACAAATAAAAAACCCCGCATCAGCGGGGTTTTTTCGTATCTGTTGCATCAGGTGGTCAGAACGGGATGTCGTCATCCATGTCGTTCAATGCAGGGGCCGGTTTTTGTGCGGCGCGGGATTGACCTCCGCCATCATTACTACCGCGCGAGGAAAATCCGCTTTCGTCGTCCATTTGACTACTCCCCCCGCCGCCTTGGCGGCTACCCAGCATTTGCATGGCATCGGCCCGAATTTCGGTGGAATACTTTTCAACACCGTCCTTGTCTGTGTACTTGCGGGTACGCAGGCTGCCTTCCACATAGACTTGCGAACCCTTTTTCAGATATTGCCCCGCCACTTCCGCAAGACGCCCGAAAAAGGTGATCCGGTGCCACTCGGTTTGCTCTTTCTTTTCGCCGGTGGCCTTGTCCTTCCACGTGTCGGTGGTTGCCACGGCAATAGTTGTTACGGCATCGCCACTTGGCATATAACGGGTTTCCGGGTCGCGCCCGAGGTTGCCTACGATAATTACTTTATTGACCGATGCCATGTTTTCTCCTGAATAGACGTGATACACGCGGTGATAAGCCAGATGTTTCCGCGCGAGGTAGCGGCATTATATGTCAGGCAAGTCGCCTGCCATTCTGGATTCCAAAGGTCCGATCCGCATGCAAGCGCCGCAGCGAAATGCGAAAGCGGCTATAGTACCCAGTTCGCCGTTCGTTTATTATACTGGCTATTTATACAGTTATCCGCACATGGAAGAAATCCGCATTCGAGGCGCACGCACGCATAACCTCAAGAACATCAATCTCGACCTTCCGCGCGACAAGCTGATTGTCATCACCGGGCTTTCCGGCTCGGGAAAATCATCGCTGGCGTTCGATACGCTGTATGCAGAAGGCCAGCGTCGCTATGTCGAGTCGCTGTCGGCGTATGCGCGCCAGTTTTTGCAGTTGATGGAGAAACCGGATGTCGACATGATCGAAGGCTTGTCGCCGGCTATCTCTATAGAGCAGAAGGCGACATCGCACAATCCGCGCTCCACCGTCGGCACTGTCACCGAAATCCACGATTATCTGCGCCTCTTGTATGCGCGCGTCGGCACGCCTTATTGCCCGAACCATCCGGAGAATCCGTTGGCAGCGCAGTCAGTCTCGCAAATGGTGGATGCAGCGCTCGCGCTGCCGGAAGACACCAAGCTGATGATCCTTGCGCCGGTCGTGGCGAACCGCAAGGGCGAACATGTCGAATTGTTTGAGCAAATGCAGGCACAGGGTTTCGTGCGCTTCCGCATCCAGAGCGGCACGGGGACGGCAAAAACCTATGAGGTTGACGACCTGCCCAAGCTAAAGAAAACCGAGAAGCACACCATCGACGTCGTCATCGACCGTGTAAAGGTAAAGGCGGACATCAAGCAACGCCTTGCGGAAAGCTTCGAGACCGCCTTGCGCCTGGCAGAAGGCCGCGCGATCGCGCTGGAAATGGACAGCGGCACCGAGCATCTGTATTCGAACAAGTTTGCCTGCGCGACCTGCGGCTATTCGCTGCAGGAACTGGAACCGCGCCTGTTCTCGTTCAACAATCCGATGGGCGCATGCCCGGAATGCGATGGGCT
Organism: Paucimonas sp.; assembly: GCA_029266815.1. Taxonomy (GTDB): domain Bacteria; phylum Pseudomonadota; class Gammaproteobacteria; order Burkholderiales; family Burkholderiaceae_D; genus JAQSWC01. Next base: position 2,117 of record JAQSWC010000144.1, on the reverse strand, counting down.
GGGCCACATCGAATTCTTCGACCCGAAGCGCATCGTCGCTTTTCCCAATCTGTCGCTCGCTTCCGGAGCGGTGAAGGGCTGGGACCGCCGCAACCAGTTCTATTTCCAGATGCTGACCAGCCTGGCTGAGCACTACAGCTTCGAAATCGACACGCCGTTCGAAAAGCTGCCGGAAACGGCGCAGAACGCCGTGCTGTACGGCTCAGGCAAACAGGCGATTGCGTTTGCCTATATCAACGAACGCGGCCGCACCGTCGTGCGCCATCATACTTTCGAAGGCGTGATCAATAATTTGGAACGCCGTTATCGGGAAACCGATTCCATGGCAGTGCGCGAAGAACTCGCCAAGTTCATCAATTCCAAGGCTTGCCCGACGTGCGCCGGCGCGCGCCTGCGGGTGGAAGCCCGCCACGTGACAGTGGGCAGCGGCAAACAGCAGCGCGCGATCTACGAGATTGCGGCGACGCCCCTGCGCGAGACACTGCATTTCTTTGAACACCTGAAGCTGTCCGGCGCGAAAAAGGAAATCGCCGACCGTATCATCAAGGAAATCGTCTCGCGGTTGAAGTTCCTCAACAATGTCGGGCTCGATTATCTTTCGCTGGAGCGCAGCGCCGATACGCTTTCGGGCGGAGAAGCCCAGCGCATCCGCCTCGCCTCGCAGATCGGTTCAGGCCTGACCGGCGTGATGTATGTACTCGACGAACCGTCGATCGGCCTTCATCAGCGCGACAACGACCGCTTGATCGCCACACTCAAGCATCTGCGCGACATCGGCAACACGGTGCTGGTGGTTGAACACGATGAAGATGCAATCAAGAGTGCCGACTATATCGTCGATATGGGGCCAGGAGCCGGTGTGCATGGCGGCGAGGTGATTGCCGAAGGACCGTTGAACGAGATCCTGAAATCGAAGAAATCGCTGACGGCAAAGTATCTCTCCGGCGCGCTGGAAATCCAGGTGCCGAAGAAACGCACGGCGCCCAGCGAACGACGCCTTGCGATTACCGGAGCCAGTGGCAACAACCTGAAACGGGTCACGCTCGATCTGCCGGTTGGCCTCCTGACCTGCGTGACCGGCGTATCGGGTTCCGGCAAGTCCACGCTGGTCAACGACACCTTGTATCACGCCGCGGCACGCCATCTTTACGGCTCGCAGGCCGAACCTGCCGCGCATGAAACAATCAGCGGACTCGAGCATTTCGACAAGGTGATTGCCGTGGACCAGGCGCCCATCGGCCGCACGCCGCGCTCAAATCCCGCCACTTACACAGGCCTCTTTACGCCGATACGTGAACTCTTCGCCGAAGTGCCTTCGTCGAAGGAACGCGGCTACAGCGCCGGGCGATTCTCGTTCAACGTCAAGGGCGGCCGCTGCGAAGCCTGCCAGGGCGACGGTGTACTGAAGGTGGAAATGCATTTCCTGCCGGACGTCTATGTGCCGTGCGACGTCTGCCACGGCAAGCGTTACAACCGCGAGACGCTAGAGGTCCACTACAAGGGCAAGAGTATCCATCAGGTACTGGACATGACGGTCGAGGAAGCGCATGAATTCTTCAAGCCGGTGCCATCCATTGCGCGCCGCCTGCAGACGCTGCTTGATGTCGGTCTCGGCTATATCCGGCTCGGCCAGAGCGCGACCACCTTGTCAGGCGGCGAGGCGCAGCGCGTGAAGTTGTCGCTCGAACTCTCCAAGAGAGACACCGGCCGCACGCTCTATATTCTGGATGAGCCGACCACCGGTCTGCACTTCCACGATATCGATCTGTTGCTGAAGGTGATACATCGTCTGCGCGACCAGGGCAACACGGTCGTGATCATCGAGCACAACCTGGATGTCATCAAGACGGCCGACTGGATCATCGATCTTGGCCCCGAGGGCGGTGCCGGCGGCGGCCGCATCATTGCTGCGGGCACGCCGGAAAACGTCGCAGCCGATCCGGCCAGCGTCACCGGCAAATATCTGGGTCCTTTGCTAACCAGGAAGACTGCGAAGTGAGGATTGCGAAGCACTTGCGCATCACAGGCCTGGTTCAGGGAGTCGGTTATCGCGCCGGCTTTCGGGCTAAGGCCGTGTCGCTTGGCCTGTCGGGATGGGTACGCAATCGCATCGACAC
>JAQSWC010000143.1 GCA_029266815.1 Paucimonas sp. | reverse complement strand
GCATGCACAGCCTTGCAAGTCGCCGATAACAAAATTCTTCATGGATTGCAGGTGATTAAGTAGAAATCAAAGAGACTAGCGTCATTTTTCTGGTGGGAAACAAAATATTACATTCGTTGTAACTAAATCTTGTTTTAATGTGTCTCGTATTAAAAATTCGACAAGCTCAAAGTGTAAAATGCGCAGTTCTCGAAAAATTTTGCATCTTGGAAAGATTTGAGTGCAGTTTACGCGTTCATGGGAAGCGCAACGTTGATTTCTTGAGTAGAGTCGCGCCGAGATTTCAAGAAAGAAGATCTGAGAATTCTCGAGTTCTAACTTAAGGACCGACCACATGCGCAACTATGGCAAAGGTACTTCTGTTGCTCTTATGAATTTCACCAAAAGATGTAATAGAGACGTCGAGAAAATAGGCCTGCGACAATGAGTGTTGGAAAAATGTTCCGGCATCGCTTCCCTTGCTGCTGAAGCTCAAATCGGTCAGCGTGAATTCGCGCAATCTAGTACCAGACAATGCAGGCAGAGCATGAAATACGGGTCTTCATCTTTTAAAAGTTATAAATCGGCAGCACCTTTTTTGCTGTCGTTAGGTGAGAGGTAGGTAGCATTCTTTTCCTAAGTTTTCTTTCAAATTAGACGCATGCGCAAGATGTTTTGAATCTTAGCAACGTCCGGGCTAATGTCCATTCGAACCGTTTTTTTATTGTGAGCGACTATGTTAATTCCAGTGATTCTTTCAGGTGGTGCAGGTACGCGGTTATGGCCGGTATCTCGCGAGGCACATCCCAAGCCTTTTATGCGCATTGCGGGCGGCAAATGCTTGCTGACGCAAACCTATGAGCGTGCGCTGGCCGTGTCGGATCAGACCGCACCGCTGATTGTTACTAACAAGAACTACTACTTTCTTTCCCACGACGAGCTGGCTAATCAAGATGTCCAGGCGCGCTACCTGCTTGAGCCTACAGGCCGTAACACAGCACCGGCAATTGCCGTGGCGGCGCTATGGGCCATGGAGCAGAAGAAGGATGCCTGCCTGCTAGTGATGCCGGCCGATCACCTGATCAAGGATACGCCGACTTTCTATGCGGCAGTCAGGGAAGCCGAAATGCTGGCACGTGACGGTCAGCTCGTGCTATTCGGCGTGCGTCCGACCGGCCCGGAAACGGGTTTCGGCTACATCGAAATGGGCGAGCCTATGGCTCCTTTTGCGAATTTGGTTCGGCGTTTTGTGGAAAAGCCTGATGCCGCGACTGCGGCAAGCTATCTGGCGCAGGGTAACTATGTGTGGAACAGCGGCATGTTCTGTTTCGCGGCGCGCACTATCATTGAAGCTTTCGACCGCTATGTGCCCGAGCTGATGAATGCGGCCCGTGAAGTCTGGGAAAAATGCAGTGGAGAAGGCAACCGCTTCAATCTGCCTGAGAGTTTCAGTGAGCTTGAAAACATATCCATTGACTACGCTGTGATGGAAAAGGCGGAAAACATTTCGGTTATTCCGGGCAATTTCGACTGGAGCGACATCGGTGCGTGGAGTGCAGTGGCGGATGCGTGTCCTGCAGACGGCATGGGCAATACCACCAGCGGCAATACCATCGTCATCGACAGCCGCAATACGCACATCGAAAACAGCGACCGTCTCGTGGCGGCAATCGGTGTCGACAACCTCCTGATCATCGATACGCCTGATGCGCTGCTGGTGGCGGACAAGTCCAAGAGCCAGGAGGTCAAGCAGGTGGTGACTCGCCTGAAGGCCAGCCAGCATGCAGCGCACAAGGAGCACCGTACGGTGGTGCGGCCATGGGGAACCTATACGGTGCTGGAGCAGGGCCTCGGCTTCAAGATCAAGCGCATCACAGTCAAGCCCGGCGCTTCGCTGTCGCTGCAGATGCATCATCATCGTAGCGAGCACTGGGTTGTCACATCAGGCACCGCCGAAATTACCAATGGCGATGAAATCATGACGCTGCGCGCCAACCAGTCGACCTATATTCCGGCGGGTTGCAAGCACCGCCTGTCCAACCTGGGTGATACGGAGTTATGCATGATAGAGGTACAATGCGGCCATTATCTGGGCGAGGATGATATCGTCCGTTTTGAAGACGTATACGGCAGGGTGTAGAGGAAAGCAGGGTGTAGATGGCGGCTGGCATGTTGCGCGCGGTATGGAGCTATCGCGGATTCATATCGGGCAGCGTGAAGCGGGAGTTCCAGTCGCGCTATCGCAATTCCATGCTTGGCGCCGCGTGGACGGTGCTCAGCCCGCTGGCCATGATCCTGGTGTACACCCTCATCTTTTCACAAGTCATGAAGGCCCGACTGCCGGGCACTGACAGCCAGTTCGCCTACAGCATTTATCTCTGCGCCGGCGTGCTGACCTGGGGATTGTTTTCCGAGATTACCAGCCGGGCGCAGAACGTATTTCTTGAGCATGCGAACCTGATCAAGAAGCTGAATTTCCCACGCATTTGCCTGCCTGTCATCGTAGTGGTGAATGCGCTGGCGAACTTCGCAATCATTTTCAGCCTCTTCCTCGGATTTCTGCTCATCACCGGAAGCTTTCCCGGATTGGCATTACTGGCTTTGGTGCCGGTTCTCCTGATCCAGGTAGCTTTCTCGATTGGACTGGGCACCATGCTGGGCGTGCTCAACGTATTTTTTCGGGACGTTGGGCAAATGTTTTCCATTCTGCTTCAATTCTGGTTCTGGATGACGCCGGTGGTCTATGTGGCGTCTATTTTGCCTCCCCGGCTGCAAGCCTTGCTTTACCTGAATCCGATGACGCCGCTGATCGCGGCGTATCAGGACATACTCGTCCGCTCCGCGATGCCTCAATGGGAAACTCTATGGTTTCCCGGCGTGCTTGCGGCGGTGCTTTGCTGGTTCTCTTTACAGCTCTTCCGCAAACGTGTGGGGGAAATCGTGGATGAACTCTGAGTCAGCGCAAGAGGCTGCAGGCCAGAAAGTCGCAAGCTAGCATCTTTCCCGGGCGGAAGTTCCTGCCTTGGAGCGGGGTGCCCATTCAAGCGGAAGCGCAAAAGCCAAGCGGAACGGCTATCCCCCGTACATGAATTTTCGATCTGACCTAAAACCAATCAAATTTTTCAGGGATGAACATGAGCACATCTTCCATTGCGATCATCACCGGCATTACCGGCCAGGACGGCGCCTATCTCGCCGAGCTGCTGCTTGAGAAGGGCTATGAAGTTTATGGCACTTATCGGCGCACCAGTTCGGTCAATTTCTGGCGCATCGAAGAATTGGGGATCGCGCAGCACCCGAAGCTGCATCTTGTCGAGTACGACCTGACCGACCTCGGCTCCAACATTCGCCTCTTACAAAGCACTGGCGCCACAGAGGTCTACAATCTCGCTGCACAGAGCTTCGTCGGCGTGTCGTTCGATCAGCCAGCAACAACGGCCCAGATCACTGGCATAGGGCCACTGAACCTGCTGGAGGCGATCCGTATCGTCAATCCGAAGATCCGTTTCTACCAGGCTTCCACGTCCGAAATGTTCGGTAAGGTACAGGCGATTCCTCAAGTTGAGGACACGCCATTCTATCCACGCAGCCCTTATGGCGTGGCCAAGCTGTATGGGCACTGGATCACCGTGAATTATCGCGAGTCTTATGATATCTTCGGCTGCAGCGGCATCCTGTTCAATCATGAGTCGCCGTTGCGTGGCCGCGAGTTCGTCACTCGCAAGATCACCGATACGGTAGCAAAGATCCGCCTCGGCAAGCAGGACGTGCTGGAATTGGGTAATCTGGACGCCAAACGCGATTGGGGCTATGCCAAGGAATATGTGGAAGGCATGTGGCTCATGCTGCAAGCCAAGGAGCCAGATACCTACGTACTGGCGACGAACCGCACCGAGACTGTCCGTGACTTCGTCAGCATGGCCTTCAAGGGCGCAGGCCATCGTATTGAATGGCGTGGCCGCGGTGAACAGGAAACGGGTGTGGATGCTGAGACTGGTAAGACGCTGGTACGCATCAACCCCAAGTTTTATCGGCCTGCGGAAGTTGATCTGTTGATCGGTAATCCGTTGAAGGCAAGGGAGAAGCTGGGCTGGGCCCCGCGAACAACACTGGAGGAGCTGTGCCAGATGATGGTGCAGGCCGACCTCCGGAGAAACGAGATTGGTTTTTCATTCTGACAGGGGAGCGCGTTCAAGCAAAGGGCGCGTGCTGCTTACCGGGGCCAACGGGTTCACCGGTGCCTATATGCGAGAAGAACTTGAGCGCCACGGCTATGAAGTCGTCGGCGCGGTGGTCGGCTTGCCAGCCGGCTCTCATCAGGTCGCACTGGATATCACGTCCCCTGAAGATTGCCGCGCGGCGATGGAGTCCGTGCGGCCCGACTACCTTGTTCACCTCGCGGCCATCAGTTTCGTCCAGCACGCCGACGCGGAAGCGTTCTACCGCGTCAACGTGCTGGGAACGCTCAATCTGCTTCAGGCCGTGGCAGACGCCGGTCTTTCGCTGAAAAAGGCCTTGGTTGCGAGCAGTGCCAATGTCTACGGCAATTCCCAAGCCGGGGTCATAACAGAGGCCGAGTCGCCTGCGCCTGTCAATCATTATGCCTGTAGCAAGCTGGCGATGGAGTACATGGTGCGCACCTGGTTCGACCGCATTCCCATCGTCATCACACGCCCTTTCAACTACACCGGTGCAGGGCAGGAACCGCATTTCCTGGTGCCGAAGATCGTGTCGCACTTCAAAAGACAAGCGGCAGTCATTGAGCTTGGCAACCTGGATATCGAACGGGATTTTTCGGATGTGCGCACGGTGACCAACCTCTACCGCAGAATGCTCGAGAGCGATGCGGCGGGCTGTATTGTGAATGTATGCAGCGGCAGGCCATATGCCTTGCGTTCCATCGTCGACACGATGATTGAAATTTGCAGATACGAAATCAAGATCGTGGTGAATCCCGCCTTTGTCCGACGTTCGGACGTAAAAACACTGGTCGGTTCGCCGACTCGAATGCAGTCCATAGCGGGGCACGTCGAACCGATTCCTCTTGAGGAGACATTGCGCTGGATGGTTCAGCAATGAGTCTTCTAAGAGTAGGCTTAAGTGCGACGACGATCGAGCCTGCGCTGACCAACGGCAGACTGGATGGAATTGGCGTCTACACGTCCGCGTTGGCGCAAGGCTTGCCTGATCAGGGTTGCAAGGTCGAAGGATTCTCGTTTATTCCGGTTGGGAAAAGAAAACTTGCTTCCAACCTTTCCCTGAGTCGCCCCATGGCGATGCCTTTTCCGGTCACGGCGCTACGCGACTTCGTATTGCGGGGACTGGTATCAACGTCCGCTAAGGTGGATGTTTACCATGCGACGGACTATATGATCGTCAGGATGTCCTGCCCGGTCGTTGCCACCCTCCACGACGCCATCCCCCAGAAGTATCCCGACTGGTGCAGTCCACGGCTTCGCACGCTGAAGAATTGGATACAGCGCCAGGCCGCGTCCAAGGACTGGGCTCTGGAGGTTCCTGCGGCCGAAATTGATGCGGCCATGCTGGAATTCGCGCTGGAAAGAGGCTACTTTCTTTTTGTCGGCACACTGCAGCCTCGCAAGAATCTGGACCGTGTGCTCGATGCGTATCTGTCCCTTCCGCTGTCGATGCGCCGAGAGCGCCAGCTTGTCATTGTCGGCCGGCCGGGATGGCGCTGCGAGACTTTCGTTGCGCGCATGCAGAAGGCAATGTCCGATGGTGAGCGCATCGTATGGCTGAACAATGTGAAGGATGAGGCAACGCTGAGACGCCTTTACGGCGGCGCAGGCGTGTTCGTCTTTCCCTCACTTTACGAGGGGTTCGGCATTCCGGTGGCGGAGGCGTTTGCCAGCGGGGTGCCGGTCGTCACCTCGAACACTACGTCGCTTCCGGAGGTGTCGCAAGGCGCTGCGCTGGAAGTTGACCCCCTGTCGCCGGGCGCGATTGCCGAAGCAATGAGGTCGCTGGCACAGGACAGTGCATTGCGGGAAAAGTGTATTGCCGCTGGAAGACGCAGAGCCGCTGAATTGACGTGGGAGCGCACGGCGCAGGAAACCGCCCGGGTGTATCATTCGGCACTTTCCCGGTAAGAATCGGCTTGCCGCCTCATGCGGATACTTCACGTCTTCAAAACTTATTATCCCGACTCCTTCGGCGGTGTCGAGCAGGTTATTCGTCAGCTCAGCACCGCAACAACGCGCATGGGCATTCACAATCGGGTGTTCACGCTGAGCAGAAAGCCGGAGGTCACGCCTGCGCTGCATGACGGGCCAACTGAGATCATTCGCGCAAAGCTGACTTTAGAGGCTGCGTCGACTCCGGTGTCGCTGCAGGCGTTTCGCATGTTTGCGGCCGCGGCAAAAAATGCGGACCTGATCCACTATCACTACCCCTGGCCGTTCGGCGACCTGCTACATCTGGCTGCAGGCGGAGGCAAGCCTGCCGTCCTGACCTATCATTCCGACGTGGTTCGGCAAAAGGGCCTGATGCCGCTGTACCGTCCGCTGATGAAGCGCTTCTTTTCCAGGATGGACGGTATCGTTTCTACATCGCCAAATTACCTGCAGAGCAGTGAAGTGCTGCCCTTGTACCGCGAAAAAATTACCGTGATCCCGATCGGTTTGGAGGAGAAGAGCTATCCTCAGCCTGCATCCGACCGCATCTCGTACTGGCGTGCAGAAGCAGGCGAAGATTTTTTCCTCTTTGTGGGAGTGCTCCGCTATTACAAGGGCCTTCACATTTTGCTGGACGCATGCAAAGGCTTGAAGGAGCGAGTCGTTATCGTCGGCGCTGGTCCGGTGGAGCAGGATCTGAAGCGGCAGGCGGCAGCGCTTGGCCTGACCAACGTGTCCTTTCTCGGCGCAGTGTCGGACGAGGACAAGGTCGCGCTTCTGAAACTGTGCCGCGCAGTGGTCTTCCCTTCCCATTTGCGCTCGGAAGCGTTCGGCGTCACGCTGCTGGAAGGCGCGATGTACGGCAAGCCGCTGATTTCATCCGAAATCGGCACCGGAAGCAGCTATGTGAATATCGACGGCCTGACCGGTATCGTCATACCTCCCAACGATCCATTGGCACTGAATAAGGCGATGCGCCGTCTCGGGCAGGACGACCTGCTGTCCAAGCGGCTCGGCCACGCGGCCCGGGAGCGTTTCGAAACCATGTTTACCGCGGAAAAAATGGCACGCGCCTATGTCGATCTCTACCAGGGCGTGCTTTATGGAGAAAATAGTGAATCGCAGAATCTGGAACGGCATTTGGGTGACTGAACTGGTGGGCGCCGATGGTTCGACGGCCCTCGTTGCAGATCGCGGTGCCCATGTCCTATCCTGGAAACCCGCCGGCGGTGAGGAAGTCCTCTATCTCAGCCCCCTGTCCAAGATGGGTAAAGGAGAGCCCATACGCGGCGGCGTGCCGATTATTTTCCCGCAATTCAATCGTCGCGGCAGTGGCATCCGTCACGGATTCGCGCGCCTTTTGGACTGGACGCCCCTGTTTGCGGGCTTCGAAGCCAACGAAGCCGTGAGCCGACATGAACTGAGCCAGGCAGATGCCGCCGGATTTGGTTGGGCCCAGGCTTTCACCGCCCAATACGAAGTCCGGCTGAGAGAAACCGCCCTGGAAATGGCGTTGACTGTAGTGAACCGGTCAGACGATGCGTTACGCTTCACGGTAGCGCTGCATACCTATCTGCGCGTTTCCGATATTGCCGCGGTGTGCGTGGAAGGGCTGCAGCATGCTGCCTATACCGATTGCACCGCAGGAGAAAAACGCTGCACGCTCGACACTGCTTATTTGGAGCGGCCTGAAGGTATCGACTATATCTTTGCGGATGTGCCTGCTGATCTCACGCTCCATGACGGCACGCGAACCGTGGTTTCATCGCAGCATGGATTTCGTGATGCCGTCTTGTGGAACCCAGGCGCGGAAGTGTCGCGGACGTTGGTTGATCTGGAGCCGGACGGCCATCGTCTTTTCATCTGCATGGAAGCCGCACAAGTGGAACAACCAGTGATACTTGAGCCAGGTCAAGTCTGGTGCGGAAGGCAGAAGCTTGGCATGCATAAAGCGCTTTCTCCCGGGGTTCCGTAACAAATCAATACGCCTGACTTAGTTGATTAGACGATAATAGCGGGTTTGCAGAATATCCTCCTCCCGCTTCATGTTCACTTTTCTGATCAGCTTCGTCGCGTCTGCGCTGTTCACCCTGCTTGTCATTAAGCAAGCCAAG
>JAQSWC010000142.1 GCA_029266815.1 Paucimonas sp. | reverse complement strand
TGCGATTGCTTCCATTGCCGGTCTGCCCACTGGCACGCTGCGCATCCTGCTGCCCTTGCCTGTCACCGTAACGCTGCATTCCTCGAGATCGATCCAGCCTTGCGATTCGTGGCTGTCTTCGCGCACATATCGCAGATCGAGTCCCGCGAGCTCTGACACCCGCAGGCCGCTGGAATAGAGCAGCTCGAACATGGCGTGATTGCATAATTGTGCGACTGATTTTTCCAGCCCCGTTTTTTCGGATACCAGGCGGACTGCATCGTCCGCCGACAGCGCCTTGGGCAAGGGCTTGGCACGTTTCGGTGCCTTCACGCCGTCGACTGGGTTGGCAGCAAGCGGCATTTGCTCGGAAAGCCAGTTGAAGAAGCCGCGCCACGCTGAAAGCTTGCGCGCGATCGAGCGTGGGTTCAGGCCCTGCGAATGAAGCTGGGCTGCAAATTTGCGGACGTGGAAGTGCGTCACGCTTTCCAGTGTGGCCGATACGGCATCGGCAAGCTGCATCAATTGCACGAGATCGCGACGATAACTATCGACGGTATGCGCGGACAGCTTGCGCTGGCTGATCAGGCTGTCGAGATAGCCATCGACCAGCGCTTCCTTGCTGTCCACGTAGGCTCCGATTGCTTACTCGTCGAGAAAGCAGGAGAGCGCAGCGCTTGCGCTCTCACCCATGCGCGCAAGAAAATCGGTCGCCATGTCTGACGTGAAGCGTTGCGGATCGGGGGAGCCGAGTACCAGCAGGCCGAATGCCTCGCTATGGGCATCTACGCGCAAGGCCAGCATCGCAATCGACTTTACCGATGGCGCATCTTCCAGCCAGGAAGCGGCTTCGAAATCATGATTTTCTCCGCAGAAGGGCGCGGTCAGCCCGCCGGTAAAAATGCGGGCATCGTCGGACACGGGCACGGCAAACCAGGTGTGCGCGTAATCCGGCGCCACGCCCCAGATGCGCAGGGTTGCATGGGGTACGCCGAATACAGTCTGGAGGCCGTTGATTAAAGCATGAGGCAGGTCGATATCATTGCGGGCCAGCAGCAGCAAACGGTTCCATTCCTGCAGCTTGCGCGTGATGTTGTCGTTTTCCTGCGCAAGGTGCATCAAGTCCGCAAGACGAAGTTCCAGTACCTTGATCTTGTCACGCAAGACCTCGATCTGCCGGTCCTGCAGCGACACGGTGCGGCCGCCCAGGGGGCTGTTCAACCGGAGCTTGGCCAGCACATCGGCATGCTCTTCGAAGAAGTGCGCGTTGTCGGCAAGGTACTGGGCGACGGCGTTGGAATCGAGGGACGAAGTCATGGTCGTTAGGTGCGTAATTTCGTGAGGAAGGCGGACCGCTAAAAAGTCAAAACAGGCTGGCGCAATTGCGCGACATTCTACACCGCGCCGGATAGCCTGCGCGAGCGCGCAAAACGGCGGAAATGACAGTTGTGCAATGCGTAGATGTTCCGGCAAAAAAAGCATCGCTGCACGCGGCGACAAATGACTGACGGTGTAATCAGAAGCAATGACGTGCGCCGACGTTGAGAGTTTCGTGGTCGCTGGTGGTTCGCGAGGCATTGCCGATGGTATAGGCAATGCCGTTATCGTTATCGATACGCGCACACGACGTGTTATTTCCGGGCACATGATGAGAAGCACTAATGAAGGAAGGAAACTTAGTTTTCGCGAACGAACGACTATTTCCATATTTGGTTACATTTCTTGCGCGGGCTCAGGGGGACAAGCGCAGCTTTATTCGAAGCTAGACAGATTCGAATTTCATTGTCAGGCACTTAAATTCATGGCCACCCGAGAAGAGATTTCCCTGCTGCATGCAGCGCGCGCCGGGGAAGCGGCTGCTCAATTGGCGCTCGGCAAGCGCTATCTGTTTGGCGGCAAAGGTCTACCGAAAAATCCGGCTACCGCACTCTATTGGCTCGACCGCGCGGCGGCCCAGCAAGAGCGGGATGCATGGCTGTTGATCGGCAGTCATGTGCCTTTCGAGATTGCGAGGCAGGTGACGCATGTCGCACGGCTGTCCCAATGGTATGAACGGGCTTACGACTCGGGTATGCCGCATGCGGGCCTGGTCTTTGCAAAACTGGTCTTGCAGCAGCCGGAACTGACGCCCGATCCGAACCGGCGCATCAAGGCGCTGGAAGCTCTGGAGGCAGCGGCACGCGCCGGCATTCCCGATGCGCAGTGGATGCTTGCGCAGCAAGCCACGCTGCAACACTCGGCCCGTGGAAGCGATAGTCAGGACGCCGCGTCAGCGTGGCTCTACGAGGCGGCCTGCAACGGCGTGCCGCAAGCGCAGCGGCGCCTTGCCGAGGAATGCTGGAAGAAAGGGGATGTGTCGGGTTTCCTTCAATGGACGCTCCCTCTTGCTCATGACGTCGCCCGCCGTATTGGCACAGTCCGCACCGCTACAAGCGCGGAAGATGCGGAGCTGCTGTCGCGCTGCGCCCAGGCGCTTTATCAGCGCCGGGATATGGAGCAGGCCGAGCAGATGTGGGAAGCGGCTGCCGCTGCCGGCCATCGCGAGGCGCAATATCGTCTCGGACTCTGGATTGCGCGCATGGATGAAAGCGGAGAACGATTGCCTCAGGAGAGCGGAGCGGCGAATTACAAGCGGGCGATCAAGTGGCTGTCGAGCGCTGCGGAGCAGGGCCATGGCGCGGCGTGGCATGCGCTCTCGCGCATTTACTGGAAGGCCGAGTGTTCGCAACGCAGTCTTGCCGATGCCCTTCAATGCCTTGAACGAGCCGCCTTGGCAGGCATAGCGACGGCACAGCTCGAGTGGGGAAAGGCATTATGGCGCATGCGGCGCGCTACGCCGGGAGGCGACGTGTATGCCGCATCCTGGCTGATCAAGGCAGAAGAGCAGGGCATCGAGGAGGCGGGCCGCCTGCTGGAGCGCATCGTGCCGCGTGCGCAGGCCGCGGTGTGGGCCGACGCCGCGCTGAAGTCCATGTCGCCTGAAGAACTGAGCCTGCATCCTTTCATGGCGGCGCGCCTGAAGCTGGCCGCCGCCTTCGGCCTGAATCGCGCCGAGGCAGTGCTGATTGATGTTCAGGAAGCCGATGCCGGTGCTTGCCTGGTGGTTGACATCAGCAAGCATCGCCCGCGCAGCAGAAGGCGCATGATCCAAATTCGCACCGCGGCAGAACGCCAGATTCTGAACGAGGCAAAGCGCTTGTTTGAACAGGTGGATTGCGGCCCGGCCGGACCGGAGGGCAACTATCGCCAGAGGCTATACCGGTTGCGGGCGCTGTCCAAGGCGGCCGACATGAAGGCCGAAGCCACTGGCTAGCTGGTTTTATGTGCGCTGGCGTTACGCCGGGGCCTGACGCCGTCAAATCTCCATCTCGCCTTCGAATACGCTGACGGCAGGGCCGGTCATGAGCACAGGTGAGCCTTCCCCGCTCCATGCAATCGACAACTCGCCGCCGCGCATGGTTACGGCCACCGGCGAATCGAGCAGGCCGCGGCGTATGCCGGCGACCACTGCCGCGCAGGCGCCGGTCCCGCAAGCCAGAGTTTCTCCTACGCCGCGTTCGAATACCCTCAGTCTGACTGCATGTCGATTCAGGATTTGCATGAAGCCCGCATTCACCCTGCGTGGAAAGCGCGGATGATTTTCAATGAGAGGGCCGTCGTTTTCCACTGGCGCTTGCTCGCAATCTTCGACGACCTGCACCGCGTGAGGATTGCCCATCGATACGGCGGAAAAATACAAAGTCTTGCCGTTGATCTCGATCGGCCACAAGGTGTCGCGGCCTTCGCTCTGCCCGGAAAGGTCCTCGGCATTGAAAGGAATACTTTTGGGTTCCAGCACCGGTGCGCCCATGTCGACGGTCACGCGGCCATCGTCTTCAAGCTTCGGCTGAATTACGCCGGCCATGGTCTCGACGCGGATGGCGCGTTTGGAGGTCAATCCCTTGTCGGTCACGAATCGCACGAAGGCGCGGGCGCCATTGCCGCACTGCTCTACTTCGCCGCCGTCGGCGTTATAGATGCGATAGCGAAAGTCGGTATCGGGCAGGCGCGGCTTCTCTACTACCAGCATCTGGTCAGCGCCCACGCCGAACCGGCGATCAGCAATGAATTTCCATTGTTCGAGAGTGAATTCGATATGCTGAGTGACGGCATCAATGACGACGAAGTCGTTGCCGGCGCCATGCATCTTGGTGAATTTGAGTTTCATGCCTTGGGTACGTAGCGTAACGTGTTCTGATGATTGTACCTGCTGGCCAGGACATCTACTTGCCGTATACCCCGGGTTCGCCTTGAGGACGTGTCTTGAAACGTTTGTGAGCCCAGAAATATTCCGCGGGCGTTTCCATGACGCGTTTTTCTATGAATTCATTCATGCGGCGCGTAGCCGCAACGATATCATCGCCGGGGTAGCCTTCCCAAGGCGGATAATACGTGACTTTCCAGCCGCGGAAATCAGGCATGAAGGTGGCGATGACGGGAATGACCTGGGCGCCGGTTGCAGCGGCGATGCGGGCTGGCGCGGTCAGTGTGGCAGCGGGCATGCCGAAGAAAGGCACGAATTCCGCGTCCTTGGAGCCGAAGTCGAGGTCGGGCAACATGAAGAAGGGCATGCCATCGCGCATGGATCGGATGATCGGTTTGACGCCAGCGTCGCGCGGCACGATCTTTACTGCGTGGAATCGTGAACGTCCCTTTCGCAGCGCCTCATCGAACACGCGGTTCTTTTGCTGGGTATAGATGGAGCACATCGAAAGCTCGAGCACGCCCGCCACGCCGGCGACATCTAGGCAGACGAAATGCGGGCACAGCACAATGGTCGGACTGGCCCGCATCACTTCGACAGGCACTCGGGGCTCCACATGAATCAGCTTGCGCAAACGCGACTCGGGCGCCCACCACAGGATGCCTCTTTCCAGCACGCTGCGTGCATAGGCCTGAAAGTGCTTCTTTGCGAGAGCTCGTCTTTCGCTTTCGGGCAGGTCGGGCAGACATATCTGCAGATTGGTCAACGTGATGTGGCGCCTCGACTTCACCAGAAGAAACAGCAGCGATCCCACTGCGTTGCCGAGGCGGCCGAGCACCGGCAGCGGAAGCCAATGGAGCAGCCACATTAGTCCCAGCATGATTCTCATGTGCCGGTCTCCTGCAGGGCAGGGGGGGCTTCAACGCCTGCCGGCTGCTTGTAGCGCTTGTAACTCCAGAAATACTGCGCCGGGCATTGCGCGATCAGGTTTTCCATGGCCTGATTGATCGCCGTCGCCTGCTCCTCAGCGCTGCCGGAAAGAGCTTGGTCGAAGCGCACGGTCTTCATTGCATATCCCTTCCCGTATGGAAGCCGGAGCGCGCAGGTGAGGATGATCGGGGTGCCTGTCATTTGGTGCAGCTTGGCAGGCAAGGTCATGGTATAGGCGGGGGCGCCGAAGAATTCCGCCCACACCCCCTCGCCGGATTGAGGCACCTGGTCAGGCAGGAGACCGATGGCGCCGTTATGTTTTAGAGCTTTGAACAGCATTCTCACGCCTGCCAGATTGGCTGGGGCGAGGCTGAGATTGTGTCTGGTACGGGCACCCTCAACCAGGGGCTTCAGTGCGGTCTTGCGCGGCGGGCGGTACAGCACGGTAATCGGCATATGCGAGGCCATGTACTGCGCAGTGACCTCGAAGCAGCCGAGATGCGGCGTGAGAAAAATAATGCCTTTGCCGTCCTTCAGCGCTGTTTCTACAACATTCCAGTTTTCTACGCGTACCTTGTCCAGCACGCGATCC
>JAQSWC010000141.1 GCA_029266815.1 Paucimonas sp. | reverse complement strand
TGTTTTTGATTTTTCCCCAAGTCGACATGCGCGTACTTATTCACACAATGCAAAATTGTGCATAGCAAAAGCCATGTTTCCGCGGGGTATTTGCGCAGAGTAGAAATGAATTCTTAAGTGATTGATTTTATTGGATTTAATTTTTTGCTTTTCTTTTGATCAAATTATGAAAAAGCCCATGGAATCTGGGCTTTACGCCAATCAAGTGCATCTTATTCACAAAGTTATCCACATAACTTGTGGATACTGTGAAAAGTGCTTATGAAACCGTCATTTACCGTATCTTTTAAAGTGGCACCTTAACTTCGTGGAACATTTTCGCGTAATTGTAAGAGTTGCCTTAGATACGCCGCTCAATCAGCTTTTTGATTACCGCTGGAAACACCTCGACCCCTTGCCGCAACCCGGCCAACTTGCGCTGGTGCCGTTCGGGAAACGGGAAATCATCGGCCTGATCGTGGCGGTCCTGGACCATAGCGAACTTCCTGACGAAAAACTGAAAGATGCGCTGGATGTGCGCGCGGGACTGCCGCCGCTGCGAGAAGAGTGGATGGCGCTATGCCGTTTCGCTGCCGAGTATTACCAGCGTCCGCTGGGCGAAGTCGCCATTCCGGCGCTGCCGAAAAACCTACGAACGGCAAAAACCACGTCGCTCGAACGGGCGTTGAAGAAGATCGAGTTGCTCGAGCCTTCGACTCCGGGGGCTGACGTTGTGCGGCCCACCCTGAACGACGCGCAGCATAGCGCCGTCGATGCGATCTCGGAGGCCCGAGGATTCCTGCCGTTTCTCCTTCACGGGGTCACCGGCAGCGGCAAAACCGAAGTCTACCTGCATGCTGCAGAGTCGCTGCTGTCGCGCCACGGCGCACAGGCCCAGATACTGATGCTGGTGCCGGAGATCAATCTCACGCCTCAACTGGAGGGGCAAGTGCGTTCGCGCTTTCCCGAGGCCGCGGTCGCGACCCTGCACAGCGGCTTGGCGGAAGGAGAGCGGCTGCGGCATTGGCTCGCTGCGCATGCGGGCCGCGCCGCCATCGTCCTTGGAACGCGCCTCGCCGTCATGGCGTCGATGCCGCATCTGAAGCTCATCATTGTGGATGAAGAACACGACCCGTCGTACAAGCAGCAGGAAGGTTTGCGTTACTCTGCGCGCGACCTGGCTGTCTGGCGTGCCCATCAGTTGCAGATACCCGTGGTGCTGGGCTCCGCCACACCTTCGCTGGAGACGTGGCATGCTGCTCAGGCAGGGCGGTATCGCAAGATCGAATTGCTCGAACGGGCTTCGCGCAACGCCGAGCTCCCTTTGGTCAAGCTGGTCGACACTGGACGCGAAAAGGCCATCGGCGGTTTCACGCCTGCGCTGATCGCAGCGCTGCGCACGCGGCTGGAACGCAAGGAACAATCTCTTCTTTATCTGAATCGCCGCGGCTACGCTCCTGTAATCGCTTGCGATGCCTGCGGCTGGGTCAGCCACTGCCGCCGTTGCACGGCATTCATGGTGTTGCACAAGCCGGAACGCAGGCTGCGCTGTCATCATTGCGGACTGGAGCATTTCATTCCGAAGTCCTGCCCGACCTGCGGCAACGTGGATGTGCAGCCCATGGGGCGCGGCACGCAGCGCATTGAGGAACAGCTTCAGGATCTTTTTCCCGAGGCGCGCCTAGCGCGCATCGACGCCGATTCGACGCGACGGAAGGGCAGTGCGCAAACTGCCTTCGACAGCGTGCATCGCGGCGAGGTCGATATCCTGATCGGCACGCAGATGGTGGCGAAGGGTCACGATTTTCGCAACCTGACCTTGGTAGGCGTGCTCAATCCGGATAACGCCTTGTTCTCTCATGACTACCGTGCCGGCGAGCGGCTGTTTGCGCAGTTGCTCCAGGTTTCCGGACGAGCCGGAAGAAGCGGCGAGCGGCGCGGCGAAGTGCTGATTCAGACTCGTTATCCGCAGCATCCTTTGTATGCGGCCCTGATTGCGCACGACTATCGGCGATATGCTGACAGCCTGATTGCGGAAAGGCAGCAAGCTTCGCTGCCTCCATTCATGCATCAGGCCTTGTTGCGCGCAGAAGCGCCGCAACTCGAAACGGCACTTGCGTTTCTCGGCATGGCGGCAAAGGCAGTTTCCGTCGACAGCATCGCCGGCATCGTGGTCAACGACCCGATTCCCATGACCATGACACGCGTTGCGAATACCGAACGCGCGCAGATGCTGATCGAATCGGTGTCGCGTCCGGCGCTGCAATTCTTCTTGAAGGCGTGGCTGCCCGGAGTTCGCAACATCAAGACGCGAGCGCGCTGGTCGCTCGAAGTCGATCCGCTCGAAATCTAGGAAGCGTCAATCAATGGCGCGGAAGGTCGATCAGTTCGGGCGGTTCTGAGCCATCGAAATCGCGCCAGTCCCTTTCCTCAATCGTACCGTCGGCACGCTCCAGATCGACTGCGCCCAGCGAACGCAGGACATCGAGAGCCGTGCCTTCCGCTGATTCGTCCTGTACTTCTACCGCAATCATCACTCCGGATTGACGAATGGGAAGCGAGTCACTGGCTTCGTCGGTTTGCGACAGTGTGCCGATCAAATTGCCGACATGGGCTCCCAGCAATGCGCCGCCTACCGGGCCTGCAGGTCCGGCCAGTGGACTCGCGGCCAGGCCGACAACCGCGCCTATCGTGCCGCCCGCTGCGACGCCGGCCTTGCCATGCATGCCGCTTGATTCCGTGTGGTCGCCGCCCATCGGATGAGAGGCATGCCGTCCGGAAGGGCCGGAATAAAAATAACTGATCTTGTCTTCATCAAAGCCTGCTTGGGCCAATGCCGAAGCGGCATGCTCTGCTTCTGCCTGTTGAATGAAACGTCCCGCGATGATGGTGGCCATGGTTTCCTCCTGTGCGATGTATTGCGAGTCAGTATCGGTATGAGTGCATCCCGGAGTGTTTGGTTCGGTGCAATGCTTTTGGTAAGTTGCGCAAGTTCATGTTACGTAGTGGCCCGGTATTTGCATTACCTACTCTTCTTTGACATCCCAGTCTTAAAAATGAATTCCTCTCCGGCTCCAGGAATGCCGCTACGCGGCGCCAAAGTGACTGACATCAACGGCATGGTCGGCATCTGTACAGGACTGACGCAACACGAGAGCGAGGCGGAAATAGAAGTGGGCAACATGCGTCTTTTGCTTCCTCGCAGCATGATTGAGGCCGATGCGGAGGATTTCAAAGTGCCAATGGCTTTTGCCGATCTCGAAGAAGCAGATTTATCAGAGTCGTTAGTGTTGCCCGTTACCGAGGAAGAGGTCGACATTACTAAACGATCTGTCGATACGGGCCGTGGTATAGACGTCAAACCCAAGGTCACGACGCGTGAGGAATTGGTAGAGGTGCCGGTGACGTCGGACGAACTTGTGATTGAACGTATTTCCATAGGGACGTTGCTGGACCACGATCAGGAATACGGTATCCGAGAAGACAACGGTGCAATCGTGATTCCGGTGATCGAGGAAGTGATCGTGGTTGAAAAACGGCGTCGCCTGGTAGAGGAGGTGCGCGTGGTAAGGCGCAGCGTTCATCGCTTGCACCACGAAACCGTGACCTTGAAAAAGCACGATGTCGAGATAAATCGATTTGATGACAATGAAGTGAACGGCGGAACCAAACGCTAATCACTTCGTCCGATCAAGACCATCAACGGGTGCCCGGCTGGTGTTTATCTACGCCACCGCAATCGGTACTTGAAGATGCCCGTAAATGACTTATCTACGAGGAGAATGAATCATGGCCAATACGATTGTCGGTGTGTACGACGACTACCAGCAAGCGCAGCAGGTAGTGCAGGAACTAAAGCAAAGCGGATTTGAGATTGAAAACGTTCGCCTCAGCCCCGAGGAGCAGTCCCAGGATGCGCGATATAGCGCATTGAGCGATAGCAGCGATCAAGAGAAGCATGGCAGTAGTGGGGTCATGGGTTTCTTCCGTTCGCTATTCGGTTCCGACGAGGACGAGGACAGGCACGCCGACGTCTACTCGGAAGCGGTGCGGCGCGGAAGTTATCTTGTCACAGTGCATGCGCAGAGTGATGAACAAAGCGAGCTTGCGACGGAAATCATGAATCGCTTCGATCCCATCAATATCGACGAAAGATCGACCGCATGGCGCAGCCAGGGCTGGAGCGGTTACGATCCTTCCTCATCGGCGCTCAGCGACGATGAAATTTCCCAGGAGAGAAGCCGATATGCAGGAAGTGCGCTGGACACGGACATCAATGTGTCGAGCCGGGATGCATCGAACCGGAACACATCAAGCCGGAACGTGCAGGATGAACGTCAGATTCCGGTAATCCAGGAAGAGCTGCAACTGGGCAAGCGTGCCATCCAGCGCGGCGGGGTGCGAATCTTCCAGCGCGTGACCGAACAGCCGGTAGAGGAATCCATCCAGTTGCGCGAGGAGCATGTTTCCGTCAAGCGCCAGCCAGCAAATCGCCCGGCATCGCAAGCAGATATTGATTCGCTACAGGACACACAATTCGAACTGCGCGAGACGGCAGAGGAGCCCATTGTTGCCAAGTCGGCGCGTGTAGTCGAGCAGGTTGTGGTCGGTAAGGAAGTGTCGGAACGTACTGAGCGTGTGAAGGACACTGTCCGGCGCAGCGATGTGGAGGTGGAGAATCTCGGTTCGGAAGCGCAGACTCAGCGCAGTTACGCTGGCCGCGGATTGGGCGAAGACGAATTCCGCACTCACTGGCAATCGACGTACGGTCAAAGCAGCCGTTTCGAAGACTATGCCCCGGCTTACCAGTATGGATCGCAAATCGCTAGCGACGACCGCTATCGCGAGCAGCAGTGGTCCGACGTGGAAGATGATGTGCAGCATGACTGGGAAGCCAGCCACAGCGATCGTCCTTGGGAACGGGTAAAGGATGCGGTGCGTTATGGATGGGAAAAAGTAACGCGTTGATCCAGCAGCATTCAAGGATAAAACATGCACGCAACCTGTCCCGCCGGTATTTCACGGCGGGACATTTTCAATTCAATGATGCATCGAAACGCCCTTGTTCGGCCAGTTGCCGGATGATCCGGATCGTATCGATATCCGCTTCCTCATAAGCCGAGCGGCGTAGCTCGCGATACATCGCTTCTTCGTTATCACCGGTGCCGTCGTCATATTCAAAACGCACGAACAGCAGATCTGGTTGCGGCTCTTCGATCGACACTGCCAGGCAGGACTGTGCAATATCCTTTTGCGCAGGTATCTCGTAGAGAATTCGATCCATCGGAAAGAAGGTGACATGGTCCCGCACCACAAGTTTGCCGAAATGGAGTTCACGCGCGAAACCATCGGATGATCGCTCGGTGACAGTGCAGCTATCCAGCCAGGGAATGAAAACCTTCGGCAGTTCCGCCCGCATGACTAATCCCTGCCATAGCTGTTTGCGGGTCAAGGGTTCGATCAGTGGATTGAGCGGATCGTTTATCTCGACCAAGTGGTGAAATTTCATAGGGAAGCCGTTACAAAACAATACATTAATCCCATGTTCACGGGATTGTCCGCAAGCACCGATTTCTTTAATGTATCGCTTGTAAAGGACACGCAAAATGAAACCGCGCTCCGCGTGCCTATCGCCGCCGCCTTCCGCCGCCGCGCGCTACCGTTATCAAGACGCATACGGTGGGCTGGCAATGGATCGCGCTTTCCGCTTGCCTGGTGGGTGCCGTGTTGGTGGCCGGCACTTATGCCGCCATCTATCTGGAGCACTCCCTCCGCTGAAAAAAACGCAGCCGGCCCGATTCTGGGCCGCATGCTATTCTTCACTCCCCGGCGCCGCATTTGGCGCCATTGTCATTTTCGAACCCATGTTTTCTGCAGCCATTTTCGATATGGACGGCCTGCTGCTCGATTCCGAGCGGCCCGTCAAGGATGCATGGCAGGCGTTCGCTCGCCAACACGGCGCGACGCTCAGCGATGCTCTTTATCTTCAATGCATAGGAAAGAATGCGCCGGATACCGATGCGGTTCTTGCGCCAATGTTCGAAGGAACGATTTCCTATGCCGATGCCTGCGCGGCAGTGGCGGCGTCGTTGCGCGAATCGCTGCGGCAGGGATATCCGGTGAAGCCCGGCGTGATCGACCTGCTCACCCGTTTGCGGACTTTGCGCGTACCGTGCGCCGTTGCCTCATCCACCGACCGCGCTGAAGTAATGCATCGCCTGGAAAAGGCGGGGCTGATCGGTTTTTTCGACTCAATTTCCGGAGGCGACGAAGTCGTGCGAGGCAAACCGAATCCCGACCTGTTCCTGCTCGCTGCTCAACGCATCGCTGCCGAGCCGCGCAATTGCTTGGTGTTCGAGGATTCCGAGTTCGGCGCAATGGGTGGGCTGGCAGCCGGCATGTCCGTGGTGCTGGTGCCTGATCTGAAAATCCCGGCGCAGCCGGTACAGCAGCAATGCCTGACGGTCCTGACTACCCTGGAACATGCGTTGCAATCCGTGGATAAGTGGTTTGCACCCGCGGTGCGCGCTGCGGGGGCCGTTGCCTGAACTCACGCCGGATATTTCCGCTGGTGGAGGAGATAGCCGGCTGCCGCTTGTGCGCTGCCGACCTGCCTCATGAACCGAGGCCGGTGGTCAGGGCAAGCGCCAGCGCTCGTCTGCTCATCGTCGGCCAGGCTCCGGGACGTCGCGTGCATGAAACCGGTATTCCATGGAACGATCCCTCGGGAAACCAGCTTCGTGCGTGGCTGCAGATGTCGCCGGAACAGTTCTATGACGAGAGCCGGATTGCCATCGTGCCGACCGCTTTTTGCTATCCCGGCACAGGAAAGAGTGGCGATCTTCCACCTCACCCTGCCTGTGCACCGCAATGGCATCCAAGGCTGATTGAAGCGATGCCTTCTGTCACGCTGACTCTGCTGATTGGACGCTACGCGCAAGCCTATTATCTTCGCGAACGCTGCAAGCCGACACTGACGGAAACCGTGGCCGGCTTTCGTGAGCATCTTCCGCATTACTTCCCACTTCCGCATCCAAGCCCGCGCAACCGCCTGTGGCTCAAACGCAATCCATGGTTTGAAAGCGATGTGCTGCCGGCGTTGCGCGCGACGCTGGAAAAGGTGATGTCGCATCCGGATTAACATCCTTCTGGCCACATCCTTTTGCTTTGCGCAAGGGTTTTGCAGCATGTCGAAATTCACGCAACAGACTAGTCCAGGCGCGCAAACCCGGACGAGGCGCTGATACAATGTGCCGCTCGTTTAAGGTTATGTCATGTCGTCGCACACGCCGCAGTTTGGTTTGAACGCGCCTCAGCGCGAAGCCGTCAAGTACATGGACGGTCCCTGTCTGGTGCTGGCGGGCGCCGGTTCCGGCAAGACGCGCGTGATCACCCAGAAGATCGCGCATCT
>JAQSWC010000140.1 GCA_029266815.1 Paucimonas sp. | reverse complement strand
CACATTGAGCATGCGTGCCAAGGTTTGCGCCAGCAGGTTCTAGCCGGAACCAGTCGGACCGATCAGCAGAATATTGCTCTTGGCGAGTACTACCTCGTCCTTCTTGCCAGAGTGTTTCAGGCGCTTGTAGTGGTTGTATACAGCTACTGAGAGAATGCGTTTCGCAGTTTGCTGCCCTATCACATATTGATCGAGCAAGTCGCTGATCTCCTGCGGGGAAGGCAGGTCCGACTTGGTGCCGCTCACGGCTTCCACACTGGACGCCTCATCGCGAATGATGTCGTTGCATAGATCGATGCACTCATCGCAGATGAAGACTGAGGGTCCAGCGATGAGTTTTTTCACCTCGTGCTGACTCTTGCCGCAAAATGAGCAGTAAAGCAATTTTTCGCCGCTGGAGGATTTTTTGTCTGACATGGAAGAATAAGAGGTGAAAGTCTTGAGTTGATATTACCCGCGAATTCCAAGTTCGTCACGCCACAGCGCAAGAAAATGGATTTTTTGGAAAGCTTTTAGTGACGTCAAAACAAAACGCCCGGACATAAAAATGACCGGGCGTTCTTGTCCTGCATCAGAGGCCTTTTACTCCCGGTGGGTCAGCACCTTGTCGATCATGCCATAGTCCACCGCTTGCTCGGCCGACATGAAATTGTCGCGATCAGTGTCGCGGCTGATCTGTTCGATGCTGCGCCCCGTTCTTTCGGCAAGAATCTGATTCAAACGTTCACGCAGATAAAGAATTTCCCGAGCCTGAATCTCGATGTCCGCTGCTTGCCCTTGAGCGCCGCCAAGCGGCTGGTGAATCATGATGCGCGAGTTAGGCAGCGAAAAGCGCTTGCCCTTGGCGCCTGCCGCAAGAAGAAATGCGCCCATCGATGCCGCGAGGCCGGTGCACAGCGTCGATACGTCCGGCTTGATGAACTGCATGGTGTCGAAGATCGCCATGCCGGCCGAAACGGAACCGCCCGGAGAATTGATGTAGAGCGAAATATCCTTGTCGGGATTTTCGCTTTCCAGGAACAGCATCTGCGCCACAATCAGGTTGGCCGTGTGGTCATTGACCGGACCGACCAAGAAGATGACTCGCTCTTTCAGAAGACGCGAGTAGATATCGTAAGCGCGCTCGCCGCGTCCACTTTGCTCGATCACCATCGGCACCATGCCGAGCATCTGGGTATCGAGTGCGCTGTCGTAATTGCCGTACCTGCCTGTCATATTTTTTCCTCAGGAAAAACGCGCAGGAAGATCACGCCTGCGCGGCATTGCCCATCAATTCATCGAAACCGAGAAAGTTCTCTTTGACCTTCGCCTTGCCCAGCACATAGTTGACGACGTTTTCCTCGAAAACAAGCGCTTCCACTTCAGCCAGACGGCGACGATCCGCGTAATAGTATTTCACGACTTGCTTCGGGTCTTCATAAGCTTGCGCAAATTCTTCAACCTGGGTCTTGATCTGCTCAGGCGTCGGATGCAGCTTTTGCTCTTCCACGATGGCCTGCAGAATCAAGCCCAGACGGACGCGGCGCTCAGCCTGAGGGGCAAACAATTCGAGCGGGAAGTTCATGTCTTTCACGTTCATGCCGCGCTGGGCCATGTCGTTACGCGTATTCTCGGCAAGACGCTGAACTTCCTGCTGCACCAGCACTTGCGGCACGTCGAGTTCGGACACCTTGATCAGCGCGTCCATCACGCTTTCCTTGGTTTTCGCGCGGGCACGGCCGTTCACTTCACGGTCCAGGTTGGTACGGATATCTTCGCGCATCTTGTTCAGGTCGCCGTCGGCAATACCCAGGGATTTCGCAAATTCAGCATCGACAGGCGGCAGATGCGGCCACTCGACCTTTTTCATCGTGATCTTGAATTCAGCCGTCTTGCCGGCCACGTCCTTGCCGTGGTAATCCTCCGGGAAGGCGAGCGGGAAGGTCTTCGATTCGCCAGCCTTCAAGCCCAGCGCTGCAGCCTCAAATTCGGGAAGCATGCGTCCTTGTCCAAGCACGAAGGTATAGTCTTCAGCCTTGCCGCCGACGAATTCAACGCCATCGATAGTGCCGACGAAATCGATCGTCACGCGATCGTTGTTCTGCGCCGACAGATCCGAACCGCCGTCTCCGTGCGCGCTCTGTTCACCTTTCACATGGTAGTGAACGCGTTGCTGGCGCAGGATTTCAATGGTCTTGTCGACTTCGGCATCCGAAATTTTCACCAGGGTCTTCTCGACGTCTACGCCATTCAGATCACCGACCTTCACTTCCGGATACACCTCGAACATCGCATCGAATGCCAGCGTACCCTGCGCGGCACCCGCCTCGGCCTTGGGCTGGATATTGGGGAAACCCGCCACGCGCAAATCATTTTCGCGGATGGCGGCGTCGAATGCGCTGCCAACCTTATCGTTCAGGACTTCCGTCTCAACTTGATAGCCGAACTGCGCAGCAACCATCTTCATCGGCACCTTACCAGGACGGAAGCCGGGCGCTTTCGCCGTACGGGCACGGATTTTCAAGCGTTTCTCAACTTCGGCCTGCACTTCTGAGACCGGCAGAGTGATCGTCATGCGGCGTTGGAGTTTGCCCAAGGTTTCGACAGTTGCCATGTGAATCTTCCAATATTTAAAGAATGTCTCGTGGTGCGAGGAGGGGGACTCGAACCCCCACACCATTGCTGGCGTCAGGACCTAAACCTGGTGCGTCTACCAATTTCGCCATCCTCGCGCGATATATAAGCCACTTCCTCTATGGAAAGGCTGCGCGTTGCGCACCAAAAGCAAAAGGGCGACCTGGAAGTGAAATACGGTCGCCCTGCTTCGCCATCTTGGTGGCTTTTCAACTTCAACCGCGCATTTTACTGGAATTTTGACCAGGAGGCCGCATGGTGTTGCCCTGCAACGACGAGCAACACAGCATGCGGCTTGCCTAGTCCGTAAGCTGCGTGAGATGCCTACTGGGATAGGCTCTTAAGCAGTTGAAGGTGATCGGCAGACAGAAGCAGCCCGCCAAAAATGTGCTGCAGAACAATCCACTCTTGGCTCGGAATCAGGCTGGTATCATCCGCAGCCATCAACCACTTTTTCTTTTGCAGGCGTGCTTTTACACCCCTCTCATTCAAATTTGCTGAAGGCAGTCTCGCGTTCTTTTTATCTGAGCCTCCGCGTGCTGCCGGAAGGAATGAGAGCGCCGACAAGCCTGGCCTATTTGCTGGCGCGTGCCGCCGATTCGATTTCCGATACTTCGCTGATACCATGCCATGAACGGCAAGGCTTGCTGTCAAGCCTGCGCGCGGCAATCGGTACGGCCAGCCATGCCCGCTTGCCTCCGCTGGATCAATTGAGCCCGGCCGGAGAGCATGAAAGCGAAAGGCGACTTTTAGCCGCGCTCCCCGAACTGCTAGCCGTTCTGCAAAATGCGAATCCGGCCGATCGCGCATCGATTTCCAAAGTCCTGGATATATTGATTACAGGCATGGAGGCAGATCTTGCCGCTTTTCCGGACAAAAACTCAGGCTGCATTGGCACGCTGCCAGATGAAGAGGCGCTGGATCGCTATACCTATCTCGTTGCTGGCTGCGTAGGCGAATTCTGGACTGAAACGATGTGCCGCCATGCCGAGGCAATGCACGGTGCGGACCGTAATCGGTTGATCAAACTGGGCGTGCAATTCGGCAAGGCGCTGCAGATGGTGAACATTCTGCGCGACTGCCCTCGCGATCTGCGTATCGGCCGCTGCTACCTGCCACAGACCCTGCTTGGCAATGCTGGCTTCGCCGCTGGCGATTTGCTGCAGGCAGACCGATCGGCCCGTGTGCAGCCCGTCATCCGGACAATGACTGAGAAGGCCCTTGACGATTTCCGTGCCGCCGTCGAGTACGTCATGCTTATCCCGCCTCATTGCCGGCGCCTGCGTCTGGCATGCATCTGGCCGCTTGCCATCGGCCTGGAAACACTGCTTGCCCACTCCACCAATCCGCATCGGCTCGATCCGGATCGCATCACGAAAATTCCACGATCGCGTGTCTATTGCATCCTGCTGCTCTCGATGACTCGTGTCGCATCCGACCAGGCTGTGCGCAAATGGATGAACCGCTACTTCATGGAAATCGAAACCGCCCTGACCCAACCTTTTGGCACCGATGATTGTCGGCAAGACGCCGGTGGGCTAGCATAGCGGCTTCGCTCAATTCAGCCACCTCCATGTCTCCCGACGAATACTGCCAGCAAAAGGCGGCGCAAAGCGGTTCAAGCTTCTATTACAGCTTCCTCTTCCTTCCACCGGAACGTCGGCGCGCCATCACTGCGCTGTATGCCTTCTGCCGCGAAGTGGACGACGCAGTCGATGAATGCAGCGACCCCAGTCTCGCGCACAACAAGCTGGCATGGTGGAGGCGGGAAACGGCGGCCATGCTGGCTGGCGGCGCTTCCCATCCGGTGACAAAGGCGCTGACGCCTCACCTCGCAACCTATGCTCTCGAGGGTACGCATCTGAATGCGATCATCGACGGCATGGAGATGGATCTGAACCAGACGCGTTACCTGGACTTTGCAGGTCTAGCCACCTACTGCTGGCACGTGGCGGGCGTGGTCGGCATTCTGTCGGCGAAGATTTTCGGGGCGAGCAAGCCACAGACGTTGGAATACGCGGAGAAGCTCGGCCTCGCGTTCCAATTGACGAACATCATCCGTGATGTGGGAGACGACGCCCGCAAGGGAAGGATCTATCTTCCAGTGAACGAACTGCAGCAGTTCGACGTCAAGGCAGCCGACATCTTGAACCGGCGCCATAGCGAGAATTTCGAAAGGCTAATGAGTTATCAAGCCGAACGCGCGCAGAAAGCTTACGACGAGGCATTCGCCCTTCTTCCCATCGAAGACAAAAAAGCGCAGCGCCCCGGCCTGATCATGGCTGCTATCTACCGCACCTTGCTAGATGAAATCGAGCGCGACGGTTTTCATGTTTTGAACCAGCGAATATCGCTAACGCCGCTGCGAAAACTATGGCTTGCCTGGAAGACCTTCGTGCGCGGATGAAAGATGAAGAATGGCGGAAACACGCCTCCTCTTCTTCTCTTATTGCAGATCCCGGACCTTGTTCATCGCCTCGTCGATGCGCTCAACGGCAACCACGGTCAAGCCCTCGATCTTCTGCTTGGGCGCATTCGATTTCGGTATCAGCGCCATGGAAAAGCCCAGCTTCGCTGCTTCCCGCAGGCGTTCCTGCCCGCGCGGCGCCGGCCGAATTTCGCCGGCAAGCCCCACTTCACCGAACACCACCAGTCCTCGCGGCAACGGCTTGTTTCTCATCGATGAATGGATGGCCAGCAAAACGGCGAGATCGGCGGCCGGTTCTGTAATCTTCACCCCGCCCACCGCATTAATAAAAACGTCCTGGTCGAATGCCGCAATGCCGGCATGACGATGCAGCACCGCCAGCAGCATGGCCAGGCGATTTTGTTCCAGGCCGACCGACAGCCGGCGCGCGTTCGGCACATGCGATGCGTCGACCAGCGCCTGTATCTCTACCAGCAGCGGCCTGGTCCCCTCCTGCGTCACCATCACGCAGGAGCCCGCCACCTGGTTGTCATGCTGTGAAAGAAAAAGCGCCGATGGATTCGATACGCCCTTCAAGCCCTTTTCCGTCATCGCGAATACGCCGAGTTCATTAACTGCACCAAAGCGGTTCTTGAATGCGCGCACCAGCCGGAAACTGGAATGCGTGTCGCCTTCGAAATACAGCACGGTATCGACGATATGTTCGAGCACGCGCGGCCCTGCCAAGGCGCCCTCCTTCGTGACGTGACCGACCATGATGATGGTAATGCCCGATTGTTTCGCCACCCGGGTCAGCTGAGCGGCGCATTCGCGCACTTGCGCAACCGAGCCGGGAGCGGAGGTCAGCGCATCGGAATAGACAGTCTGGATGGAATCAATGACCGCCACCTCGGGTTTTTGCTCCGCCAGTGTGTTCAGGATTTTTTCGAGCTGAATCTCGGCCTGAAGCTTCAGGTCGCCGGCATCGATCACAAGCCGCCGAGCACGCAATGCGATCTGCGCGCCGGATTCCTCACCGCTGACATACAGCACTTTTTTCACGCGCGCGATATTGGCCAGTGCCTGCAACAACAGAGTTGATTTACCTATGCCCGGATCGCCGCCAATCAGCACCACGCCGCCCGGCACCAGTCCGCCGCCCAGTACGCGATCGAACTCATCGATGCCGGTGCCGAAACGCGGCACGTCGATCGCTTCAATGTCAGCCAGGCTCAGCACTGGCGAAGCTTGCGCAAGCCCTTGGCGCGAGCCAGAGAATCGATTGCCCGCGGCTTCCACCACTGTTTCCACCATGGTGTTCCACTGCCCGCACGACGGGCACTGGCCCGACCATTTATTGCTCACGCCGCCGCACTCGGTGCAGGTGTAATTTGTTTTGGGTTTGGCCATTTTCCTGCCTTAATCTTCGGCTATCTTGACGCGCGGAGCGACGGCGCACATCAATTCATAACCGATCGTATCCGCTGCCTGCGCCACCTCGTCGATGGGCAGGTTCTTGCCCCACAATGTCACCTTGCTGCCTACATGTACGTCAGGCGCGGGAGTCAAATCCACCGTCATCAGATCCATTGATATGCGGCCTATCACCTGCGTTCTGATACCGTCGACGATGACGGGCGTGCCCGTGGGTGCGTGACGCGGGTAACCATCCGCATAGCCGCAAGCCACCACGCCAATCTTCATGGCTTGCCCGGCAACGAAGCGGCTTCCATACCCGACCGCATCCCCCCTGGAAATATGCTGAATACCGATTAGCTCGCTGGACAGCGTCATCGCCGGCTGCAGGCCGAAATCCCCCGCACTGCGTTTGCCGGGCGACCCACCGTACAGCATGACACCCGGCCTGATCCAGTCGGACGCAAATTCCCCATGAAGCAGGCTTGCCGCTGAATTGGAAAGACTGCGCTCGCCGGGAAGCCCGTCAACCGCTTCGGCAAAACGCTTTGCCTGCTCCTGCGCGGAAAGCGCGGCATTGGCGGGGTCGTCGGCATTGGCAAAGTGGGTTAGAAACCGGATATTGCCGACCGACTTCAACGCGCGCAGGCGTTCATAGGCCGGCTTGGCTTGAGCAGGCGTGAAGCCGAGCCGGTTCATGCCGCTGTTGATTTTCAAATGCACATCGATCGGTGCCGCCAAGCTGGCACTTTCGAGCATATTGATCTGTTCCATGCAATGGATCGCCGCTTCCAGGCGATGCCGAACCAGCAACTTCAGATCCGCCGACTCGAAAAATCCTTCCAGCAACAGCACAGGCTTTTTCCACCCGAGTTCACGCAGCTTGACCGCACCTTCGAGCTCCACCAGGCCGAGCCCGTCGGCCGCCTTGAACCCACGCATCGCGCGCTCCAGCCCATGACCGTAAGCATTGGCCTTCACCACGGCCCATACTTTTGAATGAGGTGCAGCCTTTTTCGCAACATTCAGGTTATGCGTCAGAGCGGAAACATGAATCGTGGCAGTCAAAGGCCTTGGCATAGGAATAAGCGGGAGGTGATATGAATGTCATTTTACCGGAGGGACCGGAAGTGATCTCCAAGGGAGGAAGCGGAAGTCGTCAGGTTTCATGGTATAAAGCAAGCCGAGTGAACGTTTCAATGCCGTTGCGGCGCAAGACGACAGGTACTTGGCAAACACCTATCGCATGCCATTGCAGACGGCTTCTACCACACGAATGAATCGCGGTTTCTACACCATCATGGCGGCGCAGTTTTTTTCTTCGCTCGCCGACAATGCCCTGTTGATCGCAGCAATCGCGCTCCTATTCCAGGTGGACGCACCGGCGTGGATGACGCCGATGCTCAAGCTGTTCTTCGTCGTGTCTTATGTCATTCTTGCCGCATCCGTGGGCGCCTTCGCGGACTCGATGCCCAAAGGCCGCGTCATGATGATCACCAACGGCATCAAGGCGCTGGGCTGCGCCACCATGTTCATGGGTTTGCACCCGCTTATTTCCTACGGCATCGTCGGCTTCGGCGCGGCCGCCTATTCGCCCGCCAAGTATGGAATACTGACCGAGCTGCTGCCCGCAGAAAAACTCGTTGTCGCAAACGGCTGGATAGAAGGTTTGACCGTGCTTTCCATCATCCTAGGAACGGTAATGGGAGGCACGCTCGTGGGCCCCGGGGTGTCGGCTGCGATGCTGAGTTTCAATTTTCCGCTGATAGAAACCGGTATCAATACCGCCGCCGAATCCGCACTTTGCATCGTGATGCTGACTTATCTCTTTGCTGCATTGATCACGACAAGGATTCCCGATACCGGCGCGCGCTATCCGCATCAGGAACGCAACCCCATCCGACTGATCGCTGATTTTGCAAATTGCTTCACGCTGTTGTGGAAAGACAAACTTGGCCAGATTTCGCTTGCCGTCACCACCCTTTTCTGGGGCGTGGGCGCGACGCTGCAGTTCATCGTACTGAAGTGGGCCGAAAAATCCCTTCACATGCCGCTGGATAAAGCCACCCAGCTTCAAGGCATCGCAGCAGTCGGCGTGGCGGTTGGTGCCACGGTGGCGGCCCGGCTGATCCCACTTAAAAAATCGGTTTCGGTGTTGCCGCTGGGCGCACTGATGGGCTTGATCGTCATGCTGATGACG
>JAQSWC010000139.1:5847-9047 GCA_029266815.1 Paucimonas sp. | reverse complement strand
GCCTTGCCCGAAGTCCTGCGCCACATCGTCAATCCGGTGCAGATGGCGGTGTTCGGCAAGATCCTGGTTGAGGCAGAAGTGCTGCGCCAGTTACTGTACGGCCTGGCGCTGGTGGGCATCATGCTATACCGCCCCTCCGGACTATGGCCTTCGCCGCGCCCCGAAGACCGTCCGACCGCCGCGAACGTGAACGCGGGCGGAACGGCATGAACCACAACGTGATGTTGAACGTGTCCGACGTCAGCAAGCGTTTCGGCGGACTGCAGGCTTTGTCCGATGTGGGGTTGCGGATTGCTCCCGGCCAGATCTACGGCCTTATCGGTCCGAACGGCGCCGGCAAGACCAGTTTCTTCAATGTGCTGACCGGCCTGTATCAACCCGACAGCGGAAATTTCGAACTTGACGGCAAACCCTATTCGCCGTCAGCGCCGCATGAAGTGGCAAAGGCCGGGATTGCGCGCACCTTCCAAAACATACGCCTGTTCGGTGAAATGACGGTCCTGGAAAACGTGATGGTGGGCCGCCATGTACGCACCCGGCAGGGTGTGATCGGTGCGATCCTGAGGCATCGCGGCGCACGCGACGAAGAGCGCCTGATCCGGGAACGCGCAATGGAGCTGCTGGATTACGTGGGCATTGCGCCGTTTGCGCAGCGCACGGCAAGGCATTTGTCCTACGGCGATCAGCGGCGGCTGGAGATTGCGCGGGCGCTTGCCACCGATCCGCTGTTGCTGGCTCTGGACGAACCGGCGGCCGGCATGAATGCCACGGAAAAGCTCGCGTTGCGCGAACTACTGGTGCGCATCAAGTCCGACGGCAAGACCATTCTGCTGATCGAGCATGACGTCAAGCTGGTGATGGGCTTGTGCGACCGCATTACCGTGCTCGACTACGGCAAGGTGATTGCCGAAGGGCTGCCGATCGATATTCAGCGCGACCCTGCCGTCATCGAAGCTTATCTCGGGAGCGGGCATTCATGAGCGCAGCCATGTTGCAGATCAGCG
Source organism: Paucimonas sp. (assembly GCA_029266815.1). Lineage (GTDB taxonomy): Bacteria > Pseudomonadota > Gammaproteobacteria > Burkholderiales > Burkholderiaceae_D > JAQSWC01. The sequence goes on along the minus strand of JAQSWC010000139.1, from coordinate 8,043 downwards.
GCCTGAAAGTCGCCTACAGCGGCATTCAGGCCGTCAAGGGCATCGACCTTGAAGTGCAGGAAGGAGAGACGGTCGCGCTGATCGGCGCCAACGGTTCCGGCAAGACGACCACCCTGAAAGCAGTGACCCATACGCTGCCCGGTTGCAAGGTGGAAGGAACCATCGAGTATCAGGGGGACCCTCTGCTTGCGGTTCCCGCTTTCGATATCGTCCGGCGCGGGCTGGCCATGGTGCCGGAAGGGCGAGGCATTTTCGCTCGCATGTCCGTGCTCGAAAATATCCAGATGGGCGCCTACACGCGTTCCGATGCGACAGAAGTGGGCGCCGATATATCGCGATGGCTCGACACCTTCCCGCGCCTCAAGGAGCGTGCCTCGCAACTGGCCGGAAACCTTTCCGGCGGCGAACAGCAGATGCTCGCCATGGCGCGCGCGCTGATGTCCCGCCCGCGTCTGCTGCTTCTCGATGAACCGTCGATGGGTTTATCGCCCATCATGGTGGAAAAGATTTTCGAAGTAATACGTACAGTTGCTTCGCAAGGCATAGCGATTTTGCTGGTGGAGCAGAATGCGCGATTGGCCCTGCAGACCGCCCGCCGCGCCTATGTGATGGATTCCGGCCTGATTACCATGACCGGCAATGCGCATGAGCTGTTGAGCGATCCCCGCGTCCAGTCTGCGTACCTTGGAGAAGTTTCGACCTGAAGCGCATGTTTGCGATAGGATGAACCATCCGACTCATATGGAAAACACCGTGGATCTCGTCATTCCTTCGCCGCCAGTCACTACCCTTGCAGTTTCCGGTTCGCATGCGCGCTTTCCGGTTCGCCGGATCTATTGCGTCGCCCGAAACTACGTCGAGCATGCCATCGAGATGGGCGACACGGGCCGCGAGCCGCCGTTCTTCTTCACCAAGCCGGCTGATGCCACGCTGCCTGCATTGACCGGACAAGTCATCGATATGCCTTATCCGCCGATGACCTCCGACCTCCATCACGAAGTGGAGCTCGTGGTGGCGATCGGCAAGGGGGGCAACGATATTTCGGTCGCGCGTGCTGCGGAATCCATCTGGGGATATGCGGTGGGCCTGGACATGACGCGCCGCGATCTGCAGGCCGAAGCGAAAAAATCCGGCCGCCCGTGGTGTACTGCGAAAGCATTCGACTACTCCGCGCCCATAGGCGAATTGCACGCTGCTTCTTCAACCGGAGCAATGGTCAAGGGCGCGATTACGTTAGACGTGAATGGAGAGCGCCGGCAGACGGGCGATCTGTCCCAGATGATCTGGAATGTCTCCGAAACGATAGAACACCTTTCCAGGTATTTCACACTGCAGCCAGGCGACCTGATCTTCACCGGCACGCCGGCAGGTGTCGGCCCCGTACACAAAGGCGATCTGCTGGAAGGTCAAATCGAAGGAATGAGCTCATTGAAGGTGAAAATGGTATGAACTCGACATGCCTGCGGGAGCGGCCATGAAGCTCTACAGCTATTTCCGCAGCTCGGCGGTCTACCGCGTGCGCATTGCGCTGAACCTCAAGGCCTTGCCCTACGAAACCGTGCCCGTTCATCTGCTGAAGGACGGCGGCGAGCAGTTGTCCGAGGCCTACCGCGAGATTAATCCCCAGGCATTGGTGCCGGCTCTGGTGGATGAGTCCAATGCAGGAACGGAAGCACTGACCCAATCGCTCGCCATCATCGAATACCTGGAAGAAGTTTACCCGCAGCCTGCGTTGCTGCCGGGCGATGCCGCATGCCGGGCTTATATACGCAGCCTTGCGCTGGCCATCGCCTGCGACATTCATCCGCTCAACAATTTGCGGGTCCTGCGTCACCTGAAACGCGAGTTCGGCGTGAGCGACGACCAGAAAGACGATTGGTACCGCCATTGGTGCCAAACGGGCCTGGAACAGGTGGAAAAAATCGTGTCACGTAATGCCCGCACCGGCCGGTTCTGCGTAGGAGACGAGCCGACGCTTGCGGATTGTTTCCTCGTACCGCAGATGTTCAATGCTAGACGGATGAACTGCGATCTGGCAAAGCTGCCCACGCTGTCAAGAATTTATGATGAATGCCTCCGCTTGGCGGCATTCCAGGCCGCAGCACCGGACCGGCAGCCGGACGCCGAATAATTCCCGATAAGATTTTGGCTAGTGCGGCGTAAGCGTTACGGTCAGTCGCACGCGTTCGCCGGGAT
>JAQSWC010000139.1:0-5819 GCA_029266815.1 Paucimonas sp. | reverse complement strand
GGGATCATAGGGCAGGGAAGTCGTATAGGTTCGCCCGCGGTATTCATAGGTGACGTTATAGCCCACCGTGCGGGATTCCCAACGGTCTATGCTGCGGCACCGGCGTACCGGCTCTTCCGTTACGACCGCGCTATCGCTGTTATCGATACGGTCGCCGACTATGGTGCCCGCAATCGCACCCGCCGCAGTTGCCGCGGTTCGTCCACTACCGCCGCCGATCTGGGCGCCGAGCAGCCCGCCCGCAATGCCGCCGACAATCGCGCCGCCGGCACTACGTTGCTGGCGTTGTACCGGCACGTACTCGGTATGACACTCCTGCCGAGGCTGATTGAACTGTTCGACTTGAGGCGTTGCATTGACTACTCGGCCATAGTCCTCGAATTCCGCAGCGTTTCCGGTCATCGGAATTGCTATCGCTGTCGACACGATGATAATGCGTGAAAATTTCACTTTCCCTCCCTTGAGGCGTTACTTGTACCTTGCTTCAAGTTAAGCGGCAAAGCATGATTCACGGAACGATTTTTATGTAAGGAATTGTAGCGCTTGGGAGACTGCAAGACCGAAAGGCAGATTTCTAAAGCGGAAAGAAAATAGAGGAGGCGAAGGATAAGGGTTTAGATATGGTCCCGCCGACAGGAATCGAACCTGTATCTAGCGCTTAGGAGGCACTCGTTCTATCCATTGAACTACGGCGAGACACGAAACTTTGCTCAGCGAGAGCAAGTCTGGAGCGGAATTATAGCCGAGACCGTTGTATGAAACTGCCGTGGTGCATTCGCAGTCGGTAAAATGCCTGGTTTCGCCAATTCCATTCCTACCATTTCTCATGGCTCTTCTTTCTCTCTCTGATGCACAGTTGGCTTTCGGCCATGTTCCGCTTCTGGATCATGCGGACTTTTCACTGGAGGGAGGAGAGCGTGTCGGCCTGATAGGCCGCAACGGCACCGGAAAGTCCTCCCTTCTCAAAATTCTTGCTGGAAGTGCAAGGATGGATGACGGTTTGTTGGTGAAGCAGCAGGGAATCAAGATCGCGTATGTCGCCCAAGAACCGGTCTTTGAAGCGAAATGCACCGTGTTCGACGCCGTAGGTGAAGGTCTTGGTGAATTGAGGCCTTTGCTACGCGAGTACGAGGAACTCGTGTCTAACATGGAAAGCGATGCCAGTGACGACGCCATGACGCGCATGCATGACATTCAGCACAGGCTGGATGCGGAAAATGCGTGGAGCCTGGACAGTCGCGTGGAAGCTACCCTTAACCGCCTCGGGTTACGTCGTGATGAAGCGGTTTCCAACCTGTCCGGCGGCATGCAGAAACGTGTGGCGCTTGCGCGCGCGCTGGTGGCAAGCCCCGACGTGCTGCTGTTGGATGAGCCCACCAACCATCTGGATTTTTCGTCGATAGTTTGGCTGGAGGAGTTGCTCCGTGATTATCGGGGGAGCATCATCTTCATCACCCATGATCGTCGCTTTCTCGACAATGTCGCCACGCGCATCGTTGAGCTTGATCGCGGCCGCCTTTCATCATTTCCCGGCAATTTCAGCACCTACAAGACTCGCAAGGCGGAACAGCTCGAGATCGAAGAGATCGAGAACGCAAAATTCGACAAGCTGCTCGCGCAGGAGGAAGTTTGGATACGCAAGGGTGTGGAGGCCCGCCGGACCAGAAACGAGGGCAGGGTGCGGCGGCTGGAAGCCTTGAGGGTTCAGCGTGCGGAGCGCCGCGAACGCCAGGGACAGGTCAAGCTGGATGTCGGTTCGGGCGAGCGCTCCGGGAAAATTGTTGCTGAGCTGGATGGCGTCAGCAAGCGTTACGGCGACAAGCAAATCGTGAACAATTTTTCAGCCACCATCATGCGTGGTGACAAGGTGGGCCTGATCGGGCCTAACGGCGCCGGCAAGACGACACTGCTGAAATTGATTCTGGGTGAAATTGGTCCGGACGAAGGAAACGTCAGGCAGGGAACCAAGCTGCAGGTGGCTTACTTCGATCAAATGCGCGCACAACTGAATGAGGATGCCAGCCTTGCCGATACGATCTCACCGGGCAGCGATTGGGTGGAAATCAATGGAGAGCGCAAGCATGTCATGACTTATCTGAGCGATTTCCTGTTTTCGCCGGAACGCGCGCGTTCCCCGGTTAAATCGCTATCCGGCGGTGAACGCAATCGCTTGCTGCTGGCACGCTTGTTTGCCAAGCCCGCCAATGCCCTGGTGCTCGACGAGCCGACGAACGACTTGGATATCGATACGCTTGAATTGCTGGAACAACTGCTGATGGAGTTCGAAGGAACGATTTTTCTGGTAAGCCACGACCGCGTGTTTCTCGACAACGTGGTCACACAGGTGATTGCTTTCGAAGGCGATGCCCGCTGGAAGGAATATGTGGGCGGGTACAGCGATTGGGAGAGAGTAAGGCCCAACGCAAAAGCGGGATCAGCCAGGCTGGCCGATTCGGCTGTTCCTGACATGAAAAAGGCCTCTGCGTCTGCAAGCCCTTCCGTACTAACTAAGCCCAAGAAGCTCAGTTATAAGGAGCAGCGTGATCTTGAAACACTGCCGGGCCTGATTGCGCAACTGGAGGCAGAGCAGAAGCTCATCAGCGAGCAGTTGGCAGACGCCGATCTCTACAAGAAGGCACCTGCCGAAATCCAGCGTCTCAACACGCGTTATGCGGAAATCGACACGCTTTTGCTGGAATATCTGGAACGGTGGGAGGATATCGATTCACGCACCAAATCATAAGGCGCTGAATTTCAGTTGAGGCGTTTTGACGCGTCGCGTAACTCGGGCAGTGTGCTTTTCAGGGCTTCTGCATCCGGAGCAAAAGGGCGGACGGACAAATAGTCTTCAATATCGGCAAGCGCCGCAGCAGGGCAATCCAGGTTGGCGAATGCAATGCCGCGGTCCCTTTTTTCGCTGATTTCATTAGGCAGTAATATGATCAGACGCTGCTGCACTTCCAGTAATCGCTGCCACTGCATTCTTTCGAGATAGATCAGCTTCAGGTTGCGCAGCATGCGAACCAGAATGTCGCGCGGCTGCGCAGGTTGCAGGTAGGCGGCCAGCAATATATCAACAGGAAACTCCTCCTGTTGCAGAAAAGGCTCCAGCCTTTCTTCGAGTTCATTACGCGACAGGCTTTCACCATTGAAAGGGTCGAGAATCACGTCTCCAGACTGCATCGACATTTTCATCAGGAAGTGGCCCGGAAAGGAAACACCCTGTATGTCGATTCCGATTTGCTCGGCCAGCTCCATGTACACGATTGCCAGCGATATCGGAATGCCGCGTCGTGTATGGAGAACCTGGTGCAGGTAACTGTTGTCGGTAGCGTAATAATCGTTGATGTTGCCCGAGAAACCCAATTCCTCGTAAAAGAAATGGTTCAACATGCGCAGACGGTGCACGTCCGAGGCATCGACAGGCAGGCGGCGTTGAAGACGTGCCGCCAGCAAATCCACTTCTATCTGTTGCGCTTCGATGTCGAGCGAAGGCTCAATGTCCTGGGCAATGGTGAGCGCAGCTTCGAACAAGGGAATCGTGTTGTCCTGCCGGACAAGTGAGGCGAAGTAATCGAGTGGGCTGATCGCCATGGGTTTTCCTGCGTTGATGCGTTACGAAAGCTGACGACTGAATTTCCGGTTTATGCAGTAACGCGCCGGAAATCCTTGATACGGAAACCCATTGCAAAAAGCGAGCCAAAATAGATTCCGGCAGAGGCAATGATGACAGCGGTAAGCGCAGCGATGCGTTCCAAAGGAGAAGCTTGCAGCGCCATCCAGTTGAAATGGTTGGCAACCCATAAGGAAACGGCGGCCATTAGCAGCAGTGCGGCGAGAAGCCGGGCCATGAAGAAAAGCCAGCCTGGCTGGGCCTGATAGATGCCGCGCCGGCGCAGTCCGATGAACAGCAGTAGAGCATTGAGACAGGCGCCCAGCCCGACGGAAAGGGCAAGCCCTGCATGCGCGATCCAGGAAATCGGAACGAAAACCAGGTTCATCATCTGTGAGACAAACAAAACGAGCAGGGCAATCTTGACCGGAGTGCGAATGTCCTGCTTTGCATAAAAGCCCGGTGCAAGAATCTTGACCAGGATGAGGCCGATCAGTCCGATACCGTAGGCGATCAAAGCTCTGCCTGTCATATCTACATCCATTGCACCAAATTTTCCGTAATGGAAGAGAGTGGTGGTAAGCGGCACCGACAGTGTGGCAAGAGCTACAGCGCAAGGCAATGCCAGCAGAAAAGTCAGACGCAGGCCCCAGTCCAGCAAGGCGGAGTATTCAGTGGCGTCGCCGTCGGAATTGGCCTTCGACAAACTGGGCAGGAGAATGGTGCCTAGTGCGACGCCGAGCAGGGCGGTAGGAAATTCCATCAGCCGATCGGCATAACCCAGCCAAGATACGCTGCCGGCTTGAAGGCGTGAAGCGATATGGGTGTTGATCATGATGCTTATCTGTGCGGCGGATACGGCAAACACGGCCGGTCCCATCTTCCGCAGCACCCTTCGCACCCCGGCATCGTTCAGAGCGAAAAGTGGATTCCACGTGATTCTCGGAAGCATGCCTATCTTATGCAAGGCAGGAATCTGTATAGCCAGTTGCAGCACGCCGCCGACAAAGACCGCAATAGCCAACGCATAAATCGGCTGATCCATACGCGGTGCCAGGTACAGCGATGCCAAGATGGAAGAAATGTTGAGCAGCACCGGTGTAAAGGCGGGAATCTTGAATTGGCGCCATGTGTTAAGCACCCCGCCTGCGAGTGCCACCATTGACATGAATCCGATATAGGGAAACATGATGCGAGTCATGACCACTGATGCATCGAAGATTTCCGGGTTGGCCTTCAGTCCGCCCGCGATGAGATAAACCACGCCCGGTGCCGCCACGATGCCGACAACGCACGTCAATACCAGCACCCAGACCAGCACGGTTCCTACGTGATCGACCAGTTCCTTGGACGCTTCCTGTCCCTTTTGGGACTTGTATTCGGCAAGGATCGGGACAAATGCCTGAGAAAAGGCGCCCTCAGCGAAAAGACGGCGTAGCAGGTTGGGAATGCGGAACGCAATCATGTAGGCGTCGGTATAACCGGAGGCGCCGAAAGCGCGGGCGATCAGTACATCGCGCAGCATTCCGGTTATGCGGGACAACATGGTCATGCCCGAAATGGTGGCGAGCGCGCGTAGCAAGTTCATGGTCGCGCATTATAGCGGGTGAGATGGCGGCTCTCCCGACCGGAAAAAGGATTCAAATGCGCTTGAATCCCTTTTTTCGGTCTGTATTTGCTTCCCGCAGCAAAACCCGTTATACTGCGAGGCTTCGCGAATTTCGCGTAATAGATTGATAAGCCGTTTGAGAAATCGGCGCCCGAAATCAGGACATATTCATGGCAAATACAGCACAGGCGCGCAAGCGCGCTCGTCAAGCAGTCAAGCAGAACGCACACAACTCCAGCCAGCGTTCCACGCTTCGCACAGCCATCAAGGCAGTGCGCAAGGCGATTGAATCCGGCGACAAGGCAGCGGCAACTCAGGTTTTCTCGGCTTCGATCTCTGTGATCGATCGTATTGCAGACAAGAAAATTATTCACAAGAATAAAGCTGCTCGCCATAAGAGCCGTCTGGCTTCTGCCCTGAAGGCGCTGGCCTAAGAATTAGAGCTTTGCCGCCTGCCAAAGGCGGCATTGTTGATTCGTAAAACCCGCATGTCTGTCCGTCATGCGGGTTTTATCGTTTTCAGTTTCACATCATTCGGGCAATTTGTTGATTGAATTGCCTGGTTTCAAATTCTTCTGCTTGAACCAGCCCCGCTTC
>JAQSWC010000138.1 GCA_029266815.1 Paucimonas sp. | reverse complement strand
ATCGTTCTATGCCGCGCACCTGTTTGCCATACATGTTTTTCATTTTCATGACGTTGAACAGGTTGCACAGCGTCTCTTCCGGATCAGAAATCAGCCCGAAGGGCAGAGCCAGCTTGGACTTGAATCCTTCATGGGAGCGGAGGCTGTCGCGGCTGATGCCGAATATCTCCGTATTGGCCTCTCGGAAATCGGAATGCAGATCCCTGAATTGCATGCTTTCAGTGGTGCAGCCCGGGGTGTTGTCTTTGGGGTAAAAGTACAACACTAGGTTTGTTCCGCGATAGGCGGAAAGCTGAAACTCCTGGTCACCGGTCATGGCAGCAGAAAAATCGGGAACTGCGTTATTGAGAGCCACATTGCCTTCGGCCACACCCTTCTCCTATTGTAAAAATATAAGTTCACTTTGCCATGCCCGCTCCAAAGCCGCAACCGGTTCTGCCGCTGTCGGTCGAGATGGCGAATGTACTGCTTGAACGGGGCTGGCGCGAAGAGCGGCATAAAGCGCTTTCACACATGTCGCGCAACGCGCCAGAACAATCTGCCTATGAAACAGCCAGAATAAGCATTGCCCGCGAGCCCCGGGGTTTGGCAGCTTCTGAAATTGGGGGCGAATGTTCAAACTTCAAGCTTCAGGCTAGGTATAGACGGTATCTCGTGGTCATGCAGTGATGTTCGGCAAGAAGCAACCGACAGTACCTTGATGCAGGCAGGCGGGTATCCGGCAATATGCTTCTGGCCGAGTCTAGTATCTGCCGCTACGGAATTCTTGAAGCGCTTGATTACGCTTAGATAGATTACGCGCCGCTTTCGATGATCAACGCGAGTGCAACCTTGCGGCCTTCACCCATGAGAATGTTGTAGGTGCGGCAGGCAGCATGGTTGTCCATGCATTCCACGCCAATGCGTTGCGCGGTGAGCGACGACATTAACCTGGGATGCGCGAAGCGCTGTCGTTCACCGGTGCCGAGTATCACGACATCCGGTCGCAGAGCGGCTAGGCTTTCGAAGTCTGCAGCGGTCAATGCCTCGAACGAAACGACCGGCCACGGCGAAGGCGCAGCTTCGGGCAGCACGACTAGGCTGTAATCGAACCTGACCGCATTGATTTCTATAGCCGTTCCGTCATAGCCGGTAACGGTTTGATAGTGCTGGGTGGAAGTGGCATGCAGTTTCATGAGAACTTTGCGTGTATTCCGCACGATTTGCAAAAAAGTAGAGGCATTGTAGCCCTTTGCCGCTGAAATCTCCGCGAATGCATTGATAAAACGAAATGCTTTCGGCACAATGAGTCTTCTACGGCGGTGCAGCAACGCACTGCCATTGTGCATGAAAAGGAAGTGCGCTGTGCAAGCCATACAGAAATCCAAAAAACTCGCAGACGTCTGCTATGACATCCGTGGCCCCGTGCTGGAAAAAGCACGTCAGATGGAGGAGGAAGGCCACAAGATCATCAAGCTGAACATCGGCAACCTCGCTGTGTTCGGTTTTGACGCGCCCGACGAGATCGTGCAAGACATGATCCGCAACATGCATAATGCTTCGGGCTATACCGATTCCAAGGGGCTGTTCGCGCCGCGTAAATCGATCATGCATTACACGCAAGAGAAGAAGATCGCGGGTGTGACGATCGACGACGTGTATCTCGGCAACGGAGCTTCCGAGCTGATCGTCATGAGCATGAATGCTCTGCTCAATACCGGCGATGAAGTGCTGGTGCCGGCGCCCGATTATCCGTTGTGGACAGCAGCCGTGAGCCTTTCCGGAGGCAAGCCCGTGCACTACGTCTGCGACGAGCAAGCGGACTGGTTTCCGGACATTGAAGATATCAAGAAGAAGATCAATTCGAATACCAAGGCAATCGTCGTCATCAATCCCAACAATCCGACCGGCGCGCTGTACCCGACTGAATTGCTGGAGCAGATCGTGGAACTGGCCCGGCAGCATCAACTCATTGTCTTTGCCGATGAAATCTACGACAAGGTGTTGTACGAGGGCGCGACGCATACCTCCATCGCTTCGCTGGCCGACGACGTCCTTTTCATCACGTTCAACGGCCTCTCAAAGAATTACCGCTCGTGCGGGTATCGTGCTGGGTGGATGGTGGTGTCGGGAGAGAAGCGGCACGCAAAGGATTACATCGAAGGCCTGAACATGCTGGCCTCGATGCGCTTGTGTGCGAATACTCCGGGCCAGTTTGCGATCCAGACCGCGCTCGGCGGTTACCAGAGCATCAATGACCTTGTGGGGCCGGGCGGGCGCCTGCTGCGCCAGCGCGACCTGGCGCACAATCTGCTGACCGACATGCCGGGCGTAACCTGCGTGAAACCAAAGGCGGCGCTATACATGTTCCCGCGTCTTGACCCGAAAATGTATCCGATCAAGGATGACCAGCGCTTTGCCTATGAGTTGCTCGATCAGGAGCGCGTGCTGATCGTGCAGGGCACGGGTTTCAACTGTTCCACTACCGACCATTTCCGCCTTGTTTTCCTGCCAAATACGGACGACCTGACCGATGCCCTCGGCCGCATCGCACGCTTCCTTGACGGCTACCGCCGCCGGCATGCGGCATAATCGCGTATTCCATCAGAAAACCCCGTACTTATTCATCGCATCATGAAACCAATCAAAGTAGGCCTCTTGGGCATCGGCACCGTCGGTTCCGGCACATTCAACGTCCTGAAACGCAACCAGGAAGAAATTACGCGCCGCGCAGGCCGTGCAATTCAAATTGCCATGGTGGCCGACCTCAACGTCGAGCGCGCAAGGGAATTGACCGGCGGTGAATGCGAAGTGGTCAACGATGCCAACCTGGTCGTTTCCAATCCCGAGATCGACATCGTTATCGAACTCATCGGCGGTTACGGCATCGCCAAAGATCTCGTGATGAAGGCAATCTCGAACGGCAAGCATGTCGTTACCGCCAATAAGGCTTTGCTCGCTACGCACGGCAACGAAATCTTCAAGGCAGCGCAGGAGAAAGGTGTGATGGTAGCGTTCGAGGCGGCGGTGGCCGGCGGCATTCCAATCATCAAGGCCTTGCGTGAGGGATTGACTGCGAATCGCATTCAGTGGGTGGCCGGCATCATCAACGGCACCACCAACTTCATTCTTTCCGAAATGCGCGACAAGGGGCTCGATTTCGACGTCGTACTGAAGGAGGCGCAGCGTCTCGGCTACGCGGAGGCAGATCCTACGTTCGATATCGAAGGTGTGGACGCCGCACACAAGGCGACCATCATGTCGGCAATTGCGTTCGGCATCCCGGTGCAGTTCGACAAGGCGCATGTGGAGGGTATTACCAAGCTGCAGGCAGACGACATCCGTTATGCGGAACAACTCGGCTACCGTATCAAGCTGCTGGGCATCACCAAGCGCACGTCCAATGGAATCGAGCTGCGCGTGCATCCGACGCTGATTCCAGAGAAGCGGCTGATCGCCAATGTGGAGGGCGCGATGAATGCGGTCCTGGTGCATGGTGATGCCGTCGGCGCTACGCTGTATTACGGAAAAGGTGCAGGTTCCGAACCCACTGCGTCCGCCGTGATCGCCGACCTGGTCGACATCACCCGCCTGGCGACAGCCGATCCTGAGCATCGTGTGCCGCATCTGGCGTTCCAGGCAAACGCTCTGGCGAATACGCCGATCTTGCCGATGTCGGAGATCACGACCAGTTATTACCTGCGCATGAACGTGGCCGATCAGCCCGGCGTTCTGGCGGACGTCACGCGAATTCTTGCCGATTCGTCGATTTCCATCGACGCCATGCTTCAGTAGGAGCCTGCCGAGGGGGAAACACGTACGGACATCATCATCCTTACCCACCAGACGCAAGAGAAAAACGTCGACGCGGCGATTGCCAAGATCGAGGCGCTGGCTGCTGTCGAAGGCAGGGTCACCAGAATCCGTCTCGAGCAGTTGGGCTAAGCACGAGCTGCGGTACGCCTTGGCGTACCGCCCGATTTATAGCCCGTCCTGTGTATCGCGCCCGGCGCACCTGCAAAATCATCCCGCAGGTGCGCTGGTAGAATAGCCGCTCTCCATTTTCATAGCTCTCCATCATGTCCGGCAATACTATTGGCACGCTTTTCACTGTTACGACTTTCGGCGAATCGCACGGACCCGCTATCGGCTGCGTGATAGACGGTTGCCCCCCCGGCATGGAGTTGAGCGAAGCGGATATCCAGCTCGACCTGGATCGCCGCAAGCCGGGAACATCCCGACATGTGACGCAACGCCAGGAACCGGACCGGGTTGAAATCCTGTCGGGCGTCTATGAAGGCAGGACCACGGGTACGCCGATCGCGCTGCTGATCCGAAATGAAGACCAGCGCAGCAAGGATTACGGCAACATCGCGGAAACTTTCCGTCCCGGCCATGCGGATTACACCTATTGGCACAAGTACGGCATTCGCGATCCGCGCGGAGGAGGACGTTCTTCTGCACGCCTGACAGCGCCGGTGGTCGGCGCCGGTGCCGTGGCCAAGAAATGGCTGTTCGAAAAATTCGGCACGACCTTCAAGGGATGCATGAGCCAGTTAGGCGAGATCACGATTCCTTTCGAGTCCTGGGACCACGTGCCTAATAATCCCTTCTTCGCCGCCAACGCTTCCATCATTCCGCAGCTCGAAACGTACATGGACGATCTTCGCAAGAGCGGCGATTCGTGCGGTGCGCGCATCGATGTCGTGGCGCAGAGCGTGCCGGTGGGACTCGGTGAGCCGATCTACGACAAGCTCGATGCCGACATAGCCTTCGCACTGATGGGCATTAACGCGGTGAAGGGCGTGGAAATCGGCGCGGGCTTTCTCTCCGTGGCGCAGAAGGGCAGCGAACATGGCGATGAGCTGACGCCGCAAGGTTTTGCGACAAATAATGCTGGCGGCGTGCTGGGCGGCATATCCACCGGCCAGGACATCACCGCGTCGATTGCCATCAAGCCGACTTCCAGCATCCGCGTCGAACGCAATTCGATAGACAAGAATGGCCAGCCATTGCTGGTACAGACACTCGGACGCCATGACCCTTGTGTCGGAATACGTGCCACGCCTATTGCCGAAGCGATGCTTGCACTGGTGTTAATGGACCATGCGCTGCGGCACCGCGCGCAGTGCGCCGACGTTCAGGTGTCTACGCCCCGGATTGCCGCCCATCGCCCCGCTTAAGAACAGCATCGGCATCAACCAAGCGGATTTTGTCCGCTTTTTCTCAATCACACCGGGTTTTCTCCGTGCATCGTTCCAGTTGGCCTGAACAATCGGCCAGTTTCGCTGCTTTCTTTCTCGCGTACTACGGTTACATCGGTGTTTTCTCGCCGTACGCAAGCCTGTATTTTGCCAACAAAGGAATGAGTGCAGCGCAGGTCGGTGTCTTGATGTCGCTGATGCAGGTCATGCGCATCCTGGGGCCGAACCTGTGGGGATGGATCGCAGACCATACGCAGCGCCGTGTGTCCGTGCTCAGAGTAACGGCCCTGTGCGCATGCATCGCATTCTGTGGAATGTTTTTCGGGCGCGACTTCGCAGGATTCTTCGCGGTGATGGTGGCCATCAATCTTTTCACCAGTGCGCAAGGACCGATGTCGGAAGCAGTGATGCTGTCCGAGATGCGAGGAGACCTCACTCATTACGGTCGCCTGCGCCTATGGGGCTCCGTGGGCTTTATCGCCGCAGTGCTTATCGCCGGTCCAGTGACCGACCGATACGGAATAGAAGCCATGCCCTGGATTGCTCTGGGTTTCCTGCTGCTGACTTTTTTGAGCAGCATGGCAATGAAAGAAACGTCCCAGCCGCATTCGTCTTCGGCTCCACCCTCGGTGTGGTCGCT
>JAQSWC010000137.1 GCA_029266815.1 Paucimonas sp. | reverse complement strand
CTCTCCAGACCTTTTGGGATCGTCATTGAAACCCTCCAGACCGCACACCCAGTTGTGTAGGTCGGTGAAACGCACCGTCATTGGATCGACATCCGGATACCTGTCGTTCAATTCTTCTGCAATGCGGGTAATGTCAGTCCACTTCATGCCAAATCTCCTGATTCAATGGTTTTCTCGAGCATGATTGATCGTGTACTTGGGAATTTCAATGACCAGATCCTCATCCGCCACCAAGGCTTGGCAGGAGAGCCGCGAGGCGGCTTCCAGTCCCCACGCCTTGTCGAGCAAGTCTTCTTCCTTTTCAGTGGCCTCGTTGAGCGATTCAAGACCTTCTCTCACGACCACATGACATGTAGTGCACGCACACGACTTTTCGCAGGCATGCTCGATCTCGATCTCGTTTTCCAGCAGCACGTCGCAGATCGACTTTCCGGAAGGTGCTTCTAGGACTGCGCCGTCGGGGCACAAGGAGGCATGCGGTAATACGACGATCTGCGGCACAGATATTCCTCTAAATATTGCTTGTATGCGTTGTCAGGAGACTTCGTTGAGTTTTTTGCCCGTGAGCGCACGGCGCACGCTCTGGTCCATGCGGCGAGCGGCGAATTCTTCGGTTCCCCTGGCAAGCTCCTCCACTGCGTTCTTGATAGCATCCTGATCTGCCCCACCCTGCATCTGGCGAACGATATCCATCAAGCGTGCGATTTCTGCCCGTTCCTCCTGCGAGAGCAGAGCACCGTCGGCCTCCAGAGCCGACTGTGTCGCCAGAAGAATACGGTCCGCTTCTACTTGCTCTTCGCGCAGCGCTCGCAGCTTCATGTCCACTTCTGCCGAACTGAACGAGTCCTGCAGCATGCGGGCAATCTCATCGTCACTGAGCCCGTACGAGGGCTTGACTGTAATCGAAGACTCCACACCGGAGTTCAACTCACGCGCCGACACCGACAGCAATCCATCCGCATCTACCTGATAGGTGATGCGGATCCGGGCTGCACCCGCTGCCATCGGCGGTATACCGCGCAACTCGAAACGTGCCAGAGAACGACAGTCGCTAACCAGCTCGCGCTCGCCCTGCACGACGTGGATCGCCATCGCCGTCTGACCGTCCTTGAAGGTTGTGAATTCTTGCGCACGGGCGCAGGGAATCGTGGAATTGCGCGGGATGACTTTTTCGACCAACCCGCCCATGGTTTCCACGCCCAGCGACAACGGAATCACGTCGAGCAGCAGCCAGTCGTCTCCGGGAGCGCGGTTTCCCGCCAACAGATTGGCCTGTATTGCCGCGCCCAGCGCCACCACCTTGTCTGGATCGATGTTGGCGAGCGGCGGGCGCTTGAAAAAATCCGCAACTGCCTTGCGTATATGCGGCATGCGTGTCGCGCCGCCTACCAGCACCACTCCGTCCACATCGTCTGCAGTCAGGCCTGCATCCCGCAGTGCCTTGCGGGTCGGCCCGAGCGTTTTGTCGACCAGATGACGCGTAATGGTGAAAAAAGTATCAGCCGTCAGCGTCAGGTGAACCGTCTCTGTGCTGCCCAGGACTGCATCGATCAGCGTCTCTTCCTTTGACGATAGCAATTCCTTGGCTTCACGCGCCTTTACCATCAGGGAGCGCGTATCGCTGTCGGACAGCGGCGCCAGCTTCGCCTGCTCAATGATCCAGCAGAAAAGGCGATGGTCGAAATCATCGCCGCCGAGCGCGGAATCGCCACCGGTGGCAAGCACCTCGAACACGCCCTTAGTCAGCTTGAGAATTGAAATGTCGAAGGTGCCGCCACCCAGATCGTAGACGGCAAACACCCCTTCAGGCTGGTGATCCAGCCCGTAGGCAATCGCCGCGGCAGTAGGCTCGTTCAGCAGGCGCAGCACCTCGAGGCCGGCAAGCTTGGCCGCATCCTTGGTCGCCTGGCGCTGCGCATCGTCGAAATAGGCAGGCACAGTGATCACCGCGCCGACGAGGTCGTCTCCGAGCGCATCTTCCGCGCGCTGGCGCAGCGTGGCTAGTATCTGCGCCGAGACTTCGACCGGACTCTTGATGCCGGCTACCGTCTTCAGTTGCACCATGCCCGGCGCATCCTGGAAATCGTAAGGCATGTTCTCGGCGTAGGCGATGTCCTTCAGACCGCGGCCCATGAAGCGTTTGACAGAGACGACGGTGTTCTTCGGGTCCTTCACCTGTGCAGCCTGCGCCTTGTAGCCGATGTTCGCGTTTCCGTCCGGCAGATAACGCACGATGGAAGGCAGCAAGGCACGGCCGTGCTCATCAGTCAGAATTTCCGGAATGCTGTTGCGGACCGTGGCCACCAGCGAATTCGTCGTGCCAAGGTCGATGCCCACCGCCAGCCTGCGCTGATGCGGAGCGGACGACATGCCGGGTTCGGAAATTTGGAGTAAGGCCATGGGATTCGTGAATGTATTCTGCGGCCGAGACTTTATCCTGTTACGGCATCGAATGCACGCGCAATGTCATCGCCGAACTTCTGGATGAACATCAGTTGCCGCACCTGCTGCGCAGCCTGCTCGAATTTTCCGCTATCAAGCTGCTCGCCGATCGCACGTTCAAGTGCACCGCGCGCATTTCTCAATTTCATTTCCAGCGTTTCCAGCTCTCCGAGATCCTTCGCCGCTTTCGCGTCGTCCAGAGCTTCGCGCCATTCCATTTGCTGCATCAGGAATTCACGCGGCATCGCCGTATTCGATTCGGTTCCGAGTTCGATGCCGTTCAGCTCGCAGAGATACATCGCACGCTGCAGCGGACTCTTCAGTACCTGGAACGCTTCGTTCGCACGCGTTGCCCACTGCATGGCCACCCGCTTCTCAGCATCGCTTGCATTTGCGAACCGGTCGGGATGCACCTGTCCCTGCACTTCCCGATATGCACGATTCAGCACTTCGATGTCAATCGAGAAGCGCTGCGGCAAATTGAAAAGGTCGAAGTGGTTTTGCATGCATCTTGAAGTGAAAAACCCGTTCGCACTTCTGTTATTGAAGCTGGAACGGGTCCGCAGGTTTTTATCGAATTAAACGCGGAAGCTTTCTCCGCAACCGCACTCATCCTTCGTGTTCGGATTGTTGAACTTGAAGCCCTCGTTCAGGCCTTCGCGAGCGAAATCCAGCTCGGTGCCGTCGATATACGGCAGGCTTTTCGGATCAACGAACACCTTCACGCCATGCGACTCGAATACATGGTCTTCCGACGCGCTTTCATCCACATATTCCAGCTTATAGGCTAGCCCAGAGCAGCCGGTGGTACGTACGCCAAGACGCAGGCCGATGCCTTTGCCCCGGCGTTCGATATACCGGGAAATATGCTTCGCCGCTTTTTCAGTCAACGTGATCGCCATAGTGCTCAAGCCGGCTCCTTGGCCTCTGCCTCTGCTCCATGCTTCGCCTTGTAATCCTGCACCGCCGCCTTGATGGCGTCTTCAGCCAGGATGGAACAGTGAATTTTCACCGGCGGCAATGCCAGCTCTTCCGCGATCTGCGTATTCTTGATCGACATGGCCTGGTCAAGCGTCTTGCCCTTCACCCATTCGGTGACTAGCGACGACGAGGCGATCGCTGAACCGCAGCCATAAGTCTTGAACTTCGCATCCTGAATCACGCCGTCCTCACCGACCTTGATCTGCAGTTTCATCACGTCACCGCAAGCAGGTGCGCCGACCATGCCGGTGCCGACCGAGTCGTCGCCCTTCTCGAAAGAGCCGACATTGCGGGGATTTTCATAATGGTCGAGAACTTTTTCCGAATATGCCATTTCAGTACTCCTTGAAAATTTTAACCAAAGGTCAGTGGGCCGCCCACTGGATCTTGCTGATATCGATGCCGTCCTTGAACATTTCCCATAGCGGCGACAGTTCACGCAGCTTGCCGACCTTCTGCTTCAGCAAAGCGACTGCATAATCAATATCCTGTTCAGTGGTAAAGCGGCCGATCGTGAAGCGGATAGAGCTATGCGCCAGTTCGTCGCTGCGTCCCAGAGCGCGCAGCACATAAGATGGCTCCAGGCTGGCCGAGGTACAAGCGGAACCTGAAGACACTGCCAAGCCCTTGATCGCCATGATCAACGACTCGCCTTCCACATAGTTGAAGCTGACATTGAGGTTGTGCGGCACACGATGCTCCATGTCGCCGTTGATATACACCTCTTCAATCTCCTGCAGGCCTGCCGCCAGACGGTCGCGCAATGCCTTGATGCGCGCGATCTCACTGTCCATTTCTTCCTTCGCGATGCGGAACGCCTCGCCCATGCCGACGATCTGGTGAGTCGGCAAGGTCCCAGAGCGCAGTCCGCGCTCATGTCCGCCGCCGTGCATTTGCGCCTCAATACGTACACGCGGCTTGCGGCGCACATAAAGAGCACCGATGCCTTTGGGTCCGTAGGTCTTGTGCGCCGTGAAGGTCATCAGGTCGACCTTGGTTTTCTCAAGATCGATATGCACCTTGCCGGTCGCCTGCGCAGCATCGCAATGGAAAATAATGCCTTTCGAACGGCACAGTTCACCGATTTCATCGATAGGCTGAATCACGCCGATCTCGTTATTCACCAACATCACCGATACCAGGATCGTGTCCGGACGGAGTGATTCAGCAAGCTGCTGCACGGAGATCAATCCGTTGTCCTGCGGCTGTAGATAGGTCGCCTCGAAACCCTGGCGCTCCAGTTCGCGCACGGTATCCAGCACCGCCTTGTGCTCTGTCTTTACTGTGACGATGTGCTTGCCCTTGGTCTTGTAGAACTGCGCCGCGCCCTTGATCGCAAGGTTGTTGCCTTCGGTCGCACCGGAAGTCCAGATAATTTCGCGCGAATCGGCGTTTACCAGCGCGGCCACCTGCGCACGCGCCTCTTCCACCGCCTGCTCTGCTGTCCAGCCGTATTGATGGCTGCGCGAAGCGGGATTGCCGAACTGCTCGCGCAGATACGGAATCATCTTGTCGGCCACCCGCGGATCGATAGGCGTGGTGGCCGAATAATCCATATAGATTGGAAAATGCGGCGCCTCGACTGTATCCATCAGGCTTTTTTGCTCCACCGGGGCATTCATCGTTCAATTCCTATCAATAATCTCTTTTCAAGCTGCTGCGCGGCTACGCGGCACTACAACCACGTTCTGCGCGTCAGTTGTCATTTTCTGTTTCTGCTGATCGACCAGGTCCTTGAGTGAAACCGAGTCGAGGTATTCGACCATCTTTGCATTCAATGTCGACCACAAATCATGCGTCATGCAGCGCGTGCCCTTTTCCTTGTCGGCGCCATGGCAGTTTTCCTTGCCGCCGCACTGAGTCGCATCCAAGGGCTCATCGACCGCAATGATGATGTCCGCCACTGTCACTTCTTCGGCACGACGCGCAAGCTGGTATCCACCGCCGGGACCGCGTACCGATTCCACGATTTCATGGCGGCGCAGCTTGCCGAACAATTGCTCCAGATAAGACAAGGAAATTTCCTGTCTCTGACTGATTCCAGCGAGCGTGACCGGCCCCCTGTCCTGACGCAAAGCCAGGTCAATCATTGCAGTAACCGCAAATCGGCCTTTGGTAGTCAAACGCATGGAAGCTTTACTCCTTTACGGCATTTCCACCTACTAACGGACGAATATCCGGAATACTCGAACATTTTTGTCAAGTATATCAAAGTTGAGTGAATTTGTCAGGTAATCGCTTGCAGTGCAGCAGGGCATTGCACGCCGAAATGCCAGAGCAGACAAGCACGTCTCCTGCCACTGCAAACCTTTACCGCTATTTAGCGGCGCAGCAGATGCATGGGCGCGAAGAGCGCCTGCATTGAACAATTCCGAATAAAGGTGATGTTATAGGGATGCTCTGAAATTGCCTGCG
>JAQSWC010000136.1 GCA_029266815.1 Paucimonas sp. | reverse complement strand
GATCGCACCGGGCCAGACCTGGGTGTCGGCCTTTTCCGGGATCAGCTTGCCAGGTCTTGCCGTCTCCTTTGTGTAAGGCCGCGAGCACCGCGTTTTGACGTCAAGTTGCTAGCGCATATCTTTTCATGTCAGAAATCATTAGAATTTTGCCTTCGGACAGGTTGTTGCGCTGCACGCAATGCGTGCACGTAACAATAAATGAGGCTTTTCTTTAATTGCTCTCTGCCCAGTCCAGTAAAACTATTCAGGGGGGGCAATGATTTTTGTGACAGGCGGTGCCGGTTTCATCGGCTCGAATTTTGTACTTGACTGGCTAGCGCATGGCTCCACCGTTCACCGAAACGACACCGTACTCGCCGAACAGTCCCTATTCAGCATCCAAGGCCGCATCCGACCACCTGGTGCGAGCCTACCATCACACCTATGGCCTGCCGACGCTGACCACTAATTGTTCCAACAATTACGGCCCTTATCATTTTCCAGAAAAGCTGATTCCATTGGTTATTGCGAATGCGCGGGCGGGCAAGCCACTGCCGATCTACGGCGACGGCAAGCAGATCCGCGACTGGCTCTACGTAGGAGATCATTGTGCTGCAATCCGTTGCGTGCTAAGTGGCGGCCATTTGGGAGAAACCTATAACGTCGGTGGCTGGAATGAGAAAACCAATCTTGAAGTTGTTCACGCTCTTTGCGACATCCTTGATGAGCTCGATCCAAAAGCGAGCGGCAGCTATCGGGACCAGATTGTTTTTGTCACGGACCGCCCGGGGCACGATCGTCGCTATGCGATCGATGCACGCAAGATCGAGCGCGAACTAGGTTGGAAGCCGGTGGAGACATTCGACACCGGCATTGCAAAAACAGTGAAGTGGTACCTGGATCATGACGAATGGGTAAGGAACGTCCAGTCGGGAGACTATCTCAAGTGGGTGGATAAAAATTACAGCCAGAGAGCAAAGGAGCTGCAATGATCGCTACGCAAGGTTTGACTCGCAAGGGCATCATACTTGCGGGCGGCTCCGGTACACGTCTCTATCCGGTGACAACGTCTATCTCGAAACAGATGCTGCCGGTGTATGACAAACCGATGATCTATTACCCGCTGACAACGATGATGCTGGCAGGAATGCGCGATATTCTTGTCATCTCCACACCTGAAGACACGCCGCGCTTTGCCGACCTGCTAGGGACTGGTGAGGCGTGGGGCATTAATATCAGCTACGCCGTACAGCCACGTCCCGAAGGACTGGCGCAGGCTTTCATTATCGGCAAAGACTTTGTCGGTACAAACCCTTCAGCGTTAATTCTTGGCGACAACATCTTTTACGGTCACGACTTTGATGCGCAGTTGCGTAAAGCATCCGGGCGTACGAACGGGGCTACCGTTTTTGCCTATCATGTGCACGATCCGGAACGCTATGGCGTGGTCGAGTTCGACGCGGACAATCGGGCCGTCAGCATTGAGGAAAAGCCGGCAAAGCCGAAGTCGCACTATGCAGTGACTGGTCTGTACTTCTATGACAACCAGGTATGCGATATCGCCGCCGCGATCGACAGGGGCTAAAGATCGCATGTCCCGAAGAAATTGCGTATCGAAAGGGATATATTGATGCGACACAGCTTGAAAAGCTTGCTCAACCGCTCAGCAAGAACGGCTACGGCCGATATCTGTTGCGAATATTGACGGATAAGGTGCTCTGACGATGAATGTCATTCCTACTGCGCTTGAGGGAGTGCTGATCATCGAACCGCGTGTATTCGGCGACGACCGCGGTTTCTTTTTTGAAAGTTTCAACGAGGTCCGTTTTCGTGAGCTGACCGGCGTCTCAGCGGCTTTTGTGCAAGACAATCATTCCAAATCGATGCGCAATGTGCTGCGTGGATTGCATTATCAGATTCGGCAACCTCAGGGAAAGCTGGTGCGCGTCGTCGCTGGTGAAGTATTCGATGTCGCCGTCGATTTGCGAAAAGGATCGCCTACGTTTGGCAAATGGGAGGGAGTTATTCTGTCAGCAGGCAACAAGCGCCAGCTATGGATTCCCGAAGGATTTGCTCATGGTTTCATCGTAACCAGCGATTCTGCGGAGTTCCTTTACAAAACGACCGATTACTGGGCTCCCGAGCATGAGCGCAGCATCCTCTGGAACGATCCTGACCTTGCAATCGCATGGCCGCAAGGCATGGGCGAACCCTTATTGTCCGAGAAGGATCGCAATGCCGGATTCTTCACGCAGGCGGAGGTTTTCGCTTGAGGATACTGCTGACCGGAAAGAGCGGGCAGGTCGGCTCCGAGCTGGCGCGCTGTCTGCCGGCGTTGGGCGAGGTCGTGGCACTGGAACGCAGCGAAATGGATTTGTCGAACGCAGAGCATGTACGGTCAGCAGTCCAGCGCATCAGGCCTGACGTGATTGTGAATCCGGCGGCTTATACCGCCGTAGACAAGGCTGAAAGCGAGCCGGAGCTTGCTATGCGTGTGAATGCCGATGCGCCGCGTATCCTGGCACAGGAGGCGCAGAGACTCGGTGCGCTCATGATTCACTACTCAACCGACTATGTATTCGACGGTGACAAGGAGGGACATTACACCGAAGTAGACCGGCCTAACCCTCGCAGTGTGTACGGGACCAGCAAGCTGCAAGGTGAGCGTGCAGTTGCAGAGGCATGCAACACCTACTGGATATTTCGTACCAGCTGGGTGTATGGCGCGCATGGCGGTAATTTTCTCAAGACGATATTGAGACTGGCAAAGGAACGAGACAGCCTGCGGGTCGTTGCTGATCAGACGGGTGCGCCCACATGGGCACGCACGATAGCAGAGGCAACCGTTGCGGCACTCCGTTGTCGCCTTGAGTCGAAAGACGTGCCACCTCCACCGGCCGGTATTTATCATTTGTGCGCAGGAGGAGCGACAACTTGGCACGGCTACGCGTCGCATGTGGTTTCTCTTGCGGCGAGATACGACGAACAGATGAAATTGAAGCCAGAAGCGATCGATGCCATAACAACCGAGGCGTATCCATTGCCAGCACCACGACCAAAAAATTCGCGGCTCGATACGAAGAAAATCCAGGATACATTTCGAATAAAACTTCCTGAATGGCAAGACGGAGTGGGGGCCTGTGTTGCTGAAATATACGCACGCTAAAAGTTGAAATAAAGTTCTTTCGTGCAAGGTTTCAGTTGGGGAACGTTGATCTTTTTTGGTGCGTTCTGCCTCTGATAAAAAGATTTCCGTTGGTTTCTGACATATGTCCTGCATTGTGTAGCGCCACCTACATGCCTAAGTTATAATCGCGCCGTTTTCATTTGATCAAAATCAACTTTGCTCTGTGTAAATCAGAGAGAAGGTTGCTTGAGCGAAATAAGAAGCGCTCCCGGTTTTGGCTTTGAACGCAAAAATAAGCAAAAGGGCAAGGGCGTTTGTGTACGGCGTTTGTGGAAGCACGCAAACGCAATATGTCGGAGTAGGTGGCTGTCTCGCGAACGCGCCCACTCGATGTCGTTTCGGCCCGTTGCAATGCAACGATTCAATCATGGGCCAGCGATGAAAATCCTGCATGTGGACACGGATGACTTAGACAATCCCTTGCGGGGCGGTCAGCCGGTGCGCACGTTCCAGATCAATTCGCGCCTTGCGCAAGAACACGACATCGAAGTGCTGACGGCCACCTATCCGAACGCCGTTCGCCGCGTCAGCAGGGCAAATATCAGATATCGCCGCTTGGGAATCAGGGTTCCGGGATGGGGTCTTTCGCCGCATCTCAGTTTCCTGGCATGTCTTCCGTATGCAGTGCGTCGCACTCCACACGACATCCTGATTGAAGAATTTACTCCGCCTGTCGGGTTCTGCATGCTTCCATGGCATACGACAAAGCCCGTCATCTCGATGGTGCAGTGGTTTTTTTTTAGGGACTGGGAAAGAAGGTACAGGCTGCCGTTTGAGCGATACATGAGAAGCCTCGGGCCTCGAGGGAAGTACAAGCGATTTATAGTCCAGACCACCTGCATGGGAGATTATTTTCGTGAGCTACTGCCGTCAGCGGATATATGGAAAGTTCCATGCGGTATCAATGCGGATGCTTTCCATCAAGGATCAGGCGAAGGTAACTACGCGCTCTTCCTCGGACGGCTCGATATTTCTCACAAGGGACTGGACTTCCTCATTGAAGCGTGGAATGAACTGGCGTGTTCAGGATTACGCATTCCTCTCAAGATTGTTGGCGCCGGACCGGGCGAAAAATGGTTGCGCGATCAAGTGTCTCGCCATCAATTGGATGATGTCATTGAAATGGTGGGGCGCGTCGAGGGCGGGGCAAAGGAGGCTTTGCTGCGCGGATGCCGCTTCCTTGTGATGCCTTCCCGGCAGGAGACTTTTGGCCTGACTGCGCTGGAGGCGATGGCGGCGTCGAAGCCTGTATTGGCATTTGATATTCCCCATTTGAACGAAGTGGTACGTCCCGAGTGGGGCGAGCTGACCAGTCTTGGGCACGTCAGCGAGTTCGCTCAAAGAGCTGCCGCGTTGTGGAAGGAGCCGCAGCGTACCGCAGACATGGGGCAGCGGGCATATCGCGCGGCACGCGCGTATCAATGGGATGAAATCGCAAAAATGCAGTTGGATATATACAAAGAAGTTATTCGGGAGGGGGCATAACCATGAAATTCGCAGTTTATCAACCGTGGATATATCTGCACGGCGGTATAGAGCGTTCGTTGCTGGAGCTCGTTAGCCGTAGCCGGCATGAATGGACTGTCTTTACAGGCCACTACGAACCGGAGAATACCTTTGCCGGTTTCGCCCAGGTTGATGTAAGGACTGTCCTGCCAACCAGCGTTGACCGTTCCATCGCCGGTGTTCTATCGAGTTCGTGTCAGATACTGCGTCAAAAGCTACCCGTCGATCCAGACACGGACGGGGTGGTCGTATGGTGCGACGGCATCGGCGACTTGATTACCTTCCGTAATGCGAAGTGGCCCCTGTTCAATATCTGCAGCACGCCGCTGAGAGCAGCTTTTGATCCGACTTATGAAAAACTCGCCATGTCTCAGCGTGGTGTGCTGGGTAAGTGTGCGTATCAGTTGTTCAAGCACAGCTTCAAGTGGGTGGACCGCCTCGCATGGAAAAAATTTAAGGGAATTTTTTCTACCAGCACCGAAGTCAGGAACCGCATTATCGCCGGGGAGCTGCACGATGGCGGAGAAGGAATGGTCATGGCTTATCCCGGTGTGGAGTGGAGCGCCCAGGTATCCGTGGAATACCAGCCCTACGTGCTCCTGCCCGGACGCATCATGTGGACCAAAAACATTGAGCAGGGAATCAAGGCATTTCTGCAGGCGGATCTGCCTGCCCCATGGCGTCTTGTGGTGGCGGGCTTTGTGGATCGGAAAAGTCAGCCGTATGTTGAAAAACTGCGCCAGCTCGCTGGCAACAGCGGTCGCGTCGAGTTCATCGTTTCCCCTAGCGATGAGCAGCTGGAAAACCTCTATCGCAATGCCGGATTTTGTCTTTTCCCGCCGCTTAACGAAGACTGGGGCATCGTTCCTCTCGAATCCATGACTCATGCGAAAGCGGTTGTTGCCAATGCACGCGGCGGACCTCGAGAAAGTGTTGTGCATGGTCAGACCGGCTTTCTCCTTGAACCCGATGATGCAAGCGGCTGGGTCCGTGCCATCCGTGACCTGGCTTTGCAGGAAGGCCTGATGCAAAGCATGGGTCAAGCCGGGCACACTCACGTGCAGCGCTTTACTTGGGACATGTTTGTGAAGACAGTGGACGACTCTCTTGAACAGTGGGTAAAAGAAATCGAAAGCGCTGAAGAGATGGAAAGCGAAATGGTTCCTACGCCATAAGGCTTGAAGCACCTTACGCTTGGCGATACCAAATTTTGTTTCGCGATTTGGATGGGCACGATGAACGTTAGGAATGATAGGAACGAAGATGTACAGCGGTAAAAAATATGACAGCGTTGCGCTGTTACATCGAGTGGCCAGGCAGATTGGAATCTGTATTCTTGGAATGGTGCTGATAGCGTGTTCCACCTCGGGTGTGCAAATGCGGCTGCAGAAGGGTGGCAAGGTCGCTATAACCGACAGGAACGAGGAGCGGCTTCCCCAAGGAGGATTTCCCTACAAGATCGGTATCGGCGACCTTCTGCAGGTTGATGTATATGCACTTCGTATTTCAGAGAAGCAGCGTAAGGTAGATTACTCCAACGAGTTGCGTCTGGAGTTTTATTTCGACGGCGATAGCTACCGCATCAGCCGCGGAGACGAGTTAGGCATTGAGCTCTCAGGCGAATCAGACAAGATGTACGAAGTGGCGGTGCTCCCGAGCGGAGTGATCAACCTTCCTCGTATCGGACGTCCGGTAACGGCTATCGGCCATACTCCGACTGAGCTGGCTGCCAAGTTGAATAAGGAATATACGGTTCTATTGCGTAGGCCTGAAGTCATTGTGAGCGTAAAGAGGTCGGGACTCGATCAGTTGCAGCGCCTAAGTGGAAATTACATTGTTGATCATGAGGGGCAGATCGTAGTTCCTCTTCTCGGGAGCAGCAAGGTAGTTGGGTCGACTTCGGAAGAGGTCGCAAAAAACATGGCGGTCAAGGCCAAAGATTATTTCCAGAACCGCGTCGAAGTGGTGGCTTCCATCCTTCCGGTTACCAGCGGTGCACCTGATGTAAGAAGGGCTCTGGACGGCCAGCAATACTTTCACAATGCAGTCAAGGTGGCGCCCGACGGTTCCATATTTATTCCTGACGTCGGGCCTCTCGCAGCAAGCGGCAAGACGCTGGATGAGTTGAACCGCGAAATTCAATCGCTGTTTGGACGTTTTTATCAAAACGACGTCCAGGTGCGTGTCTCATTACAAGATTCTCCGAGCCAGAATGTCTTTATCGGTGGCGAAGTCCGATCTCCTGGAAAATACCCACACAATGCCTCGCTGACTTTAATGCAGCTGATTAGTAGTGCAGGTTGGGTAACTGATAATGCCGATCTTTCGCAAGTCACACTGCTGCATGCAGCTGAAGGCAATAAATACATCGTCTACCGGACGAACCTGCTTGAGGTAGTGAATGGTAAGGCACGGTTGAAACAGGATCTCAAGCTTTCTCCGCGTGACATCGTTGTTGTGCCGAAATCCGATATCGCTAAAGTGGATCAATGGGTGGACCAGTACATACGACGTGTGCTGCCATTCGGCACGAGCGTCAATTACACGTTTACCAATCAACACAATGATGCGGCCGCCACACCGCAGGCACCGAATCAGGTTCAAACAGGCAATTAAACAAGTGTCGGGCGGTACGGACAGTTTTGATAGGCATGGGATTTAGCATGACGCCAGGATCAATCGCAGAAAAAGGAAGAAAGAGGCAGTACGTGCTCGCCGGGGCGGTACTGTTCCTCGGTATTGGCATGCTC
>JAQSWC010000386.1 GCA_029266815.1 Paucimonas sp. | reverse complement strand
GAACTCGGCATAGACAATTGACAGACCCACTCCCGACACGGAACGCACGCGGGTCACGCCGGGCATGCCGTTCAAGGCTGTTTCGACAGGAAATGACACCAGTTGCTCGACCTCTTCAGGCGCCATGCCACCGGCTTCGGTCAGCACTGTTACCAGCGGCTTGTTCAGGTCGGGAAACACGTCAACCGGCGTGTTCCAGGCCATGTAGCTGCCGTAGAGCATCATCAGGATGGCGGCAGCCAGCACGAAAAGCCGGTTGGCAAGGCTGAAGCGGACAATGCGATTGAACATGTCGGCCTACCGGATCTGGTTGATGAGCGCCGCGCCCGAGACGACGATGCGGTTGTCCGCCGCAAGCCCCTTCACCACCACCCTGCTCGTCGCGTCCAGCGCCTTTGCCTCGACCGGCTGCGCCACAAAGCGCTCCGCGCCCGCCTTGATCCACACGATCGTTTCATTGGCCGGACTTCTTACCAGTGCTTCCGCCGGCACGAGAATGCCTCGAAGCTTGTCATTCAGACGCACGACAACGGTAACCGGCTGGCCGATGGCGAGCGCCATGTCCTTGCCGGTCGCCCTGAATGTCAGAGGCAGCGCGCCGTCCCGTAACGAATACGCGGCACCGGCAAAGTGCAGATCGACACCAGGAAATCCCGCCAGGCTGGCCCCGGCAATGCGCTTGCCCAGGCTCGCATCAATCGATTGCGCTTCTATCATCAGCCGCCCTGGCGTCACGATCTCGTACAGCAGATCGCGTGCTTCCACGATCTGCCCGGACAGCACGTTGCTGCTGGCAATGATTCCGGAGGCCGATGCGACAATCGCGTGGTTTCCGCCAAGGCTGCCTGCAATTGCGCGTTCGCGGCCCTGAAAGCTGGCGAGCTCGGCGCGGGCCGCGTCGATTTCCTTTTTCGGTACTGTGCCTTCCAGTTGCTCCAGCCGCTTGATGCGTTGCTCTGCCAGTACGCGGTTGGCCTCGATATCGGCGAGTTGCGCCTGCTGGTTGCCGCGTTCGAACGCACCGCCTGTACCTTGCACATAGGCGAGCACCTGACCTTTTTCAACACGCTGCCCTGCCACGGGCAAGCCTTTCGGTCCGGGTTCTATCCGTCCTGCGAAAGGTGCCTGCACGCGGCCGCCCGCATTCGGATCGATCGTCACGCGACCGTTCAACTCCAGCGTGATCGGGTGTACGGCCTCCCCCCCTATAACAGTGCGAATCGCCATCCGGCGCTGCGCTGCCTTCGGTATGTTGACGCTGCCGTCCGGAAGTCGCGCGAGGCCGGTTGCCGCGGTTGATGCCGGAGCGTCCAGATGCTCACCGTTGGGGCCGTGAGCGCCGGGGCCCGCGAATGCTGCACATATCTGGAGCACGGCCAACCCGCCTGCCGCGATCTGACTAATTAGTTTTGCTTTCATGCTCTATTCCTTACGCGCTTTATCCGGCGGCGAAGCACAATGGCGCCAGCGAGCAGCGCGGTTATTACGGCGGCAATGGCGGCCCAATGCCGGTATCTCAAACCGTGAGAATGGGTGTTGTCATTTCCGACCTCAAGCGTGCCTTCCAGCAGATCACTGTCTTCGCCCGCGGCAAGCGTGAAGACCAGCGCATGTTTGCCGGGCACAGCAAGCGGTCCACCAGGATGGACAGCTCGTCAGCTTCCAGGTGGGCAACCAGCTCGAAGGTTTCGGTAAAGGTCTCGACTCGCGGGCCGCCGCCGTTATGCACATGCCCGGCCGGAGCATCGAGGTGCTCGCCGTTCGGGCCGTGCGCACCCGGACCGGCAATGGCACCGGATGCCGACAACATCGCGGTGAAGATCAAGGAAATGAATTTCATGGAAATACTCCTAATGCCTGATTCAAGCGCGCGTACGTCAGGCCTAACGCTACTTTGTGACGCCGTGCGGCGGCTTCGGCTTCATGCGCCAATGCGCGGGCGCGCAGCAGGTCGGCCAGGCCGCGCTCGCCCAGGCGGAACGCTTTCTCGATCAGGGATTCGTGTTCGCGTGTGTGCGTAGCTCTCGCGTCGGCGATTTCAAGGGCATTCCTTGCCGCCGCGAGTTGCTCCCTGGCCAGCGCAATATCTGCCTTGAGCGCCGACTCGGCCTGCAATACATCGGCACGCGCGCTGCTCAATTGCGTATACGCGGCTGCCAGCAGTGGCCGGTTGCGCGCCGGGGTACCGATCGGCATCTGCAAAGACACGCCGACGCTGCGAGCCGGGGCAATCCCGCCACTATCCTGCTCGCGGCGCATTGAAACACCGATAGTAGGCGCCTCGCTGCGGGAACGGGCTGCCACCTCATGTGCCGCGAGTGCCCGATCGAGCGCGGAATTGGCGGCGGACAATTGCGGGTGAGGTTCGGCCGGAAACGTGGCGATGGTTTCAGGCTCGACTTCCGGCGGCACCTCCATGCCGGTAAATAAGGTGTAGCGGGAAAACGCCTCATTCATGCTCATGCGGGCGGCTGACACGGCACCTTGCGCGAGCAGGGCTTCCTGTTTCGCCAGCAATCCATCACTGTGAGCCATGTCGCCTGCAGCAACCCGCTGCAAGACTTCTTTCGCATAGCCTTCGACGTGTTCCAGATGATCTTCTGCCTCCACCAGTGACTCGCGCGCTGCCAGCGCCGCCCATAGTCGCTCCCTCACCTCGCCGGCAATCCTGAGGCGAAGGTGGGCAATTTGCGCCTCGGCATCATGGGTTGTGGCACGCGCCAGTTTGGCATGCGCCGATTTCTGTCCCGGCAACCAGACCGGTGCCGACAGCGACACTTCGGATTCACGTCTTCCGCGGTCATCGTGCCATCGGTCGTCGCGCTGCGATACGCCGAGCACAGGCGAACCTGCAATCCAGGATGCGGCGGCTGTTGCAGCAGCATCTGCTTCGCCGCGCCTT
>JAQSWC010000135.1 GCA_029266815.1 Paucimonas sp. | reverse complement strand
ATCAGCGGAGCGATCTGCGACTGGCTGTAGCCGCCGAATTCCGGCAATTCCAGCAAGGCGCCGAGGTTGGATTGAATAGTCACTTCCACGCCGACGTAGACGAAGATGGCGAGCATGCCCCAAGTGAGCTGTGGATACTTCAGTGCGCCTGCGCCGGGTTCATAGGTTTCATTGTGCTCAACGCGAGGTAGCTTGGATGCGTAAAGGAAGAAGGCGACCGCGAGGAACAGCGCGGCGAGGAACATGTACACCTTGTCGACCGTGGCAATGTCGACATTCGTATTCTGGTTGGTGACGGAACCGAACAGCATGTAGGCCAGGACCAGCGGGCCGATAGTGGTTCCCACCGAATTGATGCCGCCGGCGAAGTTCAGGCGGAGTGCGCCGGTGGCGGGATCACCCAGTGCAATGGCAAAAGGCTGGGCGCAGGTCTGCTGCAGCGAAAAGCCCAGAGCGATCACGAAGAAAGCGCCGAGGATCAGCCAGTAGCTGCCGGAATGCAGCGCGCCGATCATGCACAGCGCACCCACGGCGGACACGATCAGACCGTAGACGATGCCGGCCTTGTAGCCGATATGGTTCAGCAGATCGAAGCGCGCAATGCGCTGGTAGAGGTACAGGGCCAGGGAGCCAACGAAATATGCCACGTAGAACGCCAGGTCGATCAACTGCGACTGGAACTGCGACAAATGGAAATGGCTCTTGCAGAAAGGGATGAAAATGCCGTTGGAAGCGGCCATGAATCCCCAAAAGAAAAACACCATCACCAGCGTCAAGAATTTTGAATTCAGCATCGCGACATCCCTGTTGTGTATAGGCTGAAGAACTTTTGCATCAGCCGATTTTTAAGCAACTGTCAGTAAACACGCCTTGTCCATGCGCTTCATGGTCGAACCACCTGTTGCGCATTTGTTCAGCTTCGCCGGCAGACGATCTGAAAGCGCAGCAAGTGTATATCGGCAGTTGCACAACGGGCAAGGCCGCCGCATGGCGCTCAGCGCGCAACAACACAGGCTGCTGACAATGCACGCGGTCGGCACCCATAAAAAAAGCAGGCCCGGAAGGCCTGCATTATCAAAAAGAATGGATCTGAACTAGATCAGTGCGAGCGGATCATTGTGCCGAACGCCTGTTCGGTCAGCACTTCCAGCAGCAGCGAGTGCTCAATGCGGCCATCGATGATGTGCACGCTGTTGACGCCCGACTTGGCGGCATCGAGCGCGGAGGAAATCTTGGGCAGCATGCCGCCGGAAATCGTGCCGTCCTCGAACATCTCGTCGATTTCGCGCGCGGAAAGGTCGGTGACCAGCTTGCCGCTCTTGTCCATCACGCCGGGAATATTGGTCATCATGATCAGCTTTTCAGCTTTCAGGATTTCGGCGATCTTGCCGGCCACCAGGTCCGCATTGATGTTGTAGGCCTGGCCGTCTTCGCCAAAGCCGATCGGCGAAATAATGGGAATAAAGGCGTCATCCTGCAAGGCCTTCACCACGGCGGGATTGATGGTATCGATCTCGCCAACGAAGCCGATGTCGAGAAACTGGCCGGGATTTTCCTTGTCCGGCATCCGCATCTTGCGCGCGCGGATGAGGCCGCCGTCCTTGCCGGTCAAGCCGACCGCCTGGCCGCCGTAGTGGTTGATCAGCATGACGATGTCCTGCTGCACTTCGCCACCCAGCACCCACTCCACCACTTCCATGGTTTCTTCATCGGTGATGCGCATGCCCTGCACGAACGTTCCCTGCTTGCCGACCTTCTTCAATGCATTGTCGATCTGCGGACCGCCGCCGTGGACCACCACCGGATTCATGCCGACCAGTTTCAGCAAGATCACGTCGCGCGCGAAGCTGTGCTTGAGGCGCTCTTCCGTCATGGCATTGCCGCCATACTTGATCACGATGGTCTTGCCGTGGAACTTGCGGATATAAGGCAGAGCTTCGGCGAGAATCTCGGCTTTGATTTGCGGGGAAACGGCGGTGAGGTCGGCGCTGTGGTCGGTCATTGCAGGATTGAAAAGTTAAATCGCCGGCTTCCGTTTGGAAAAGGAATGAGGCGCAAAAAATAATCCCGCGATTTTACAGCGAAGCGCCCCGCCCCGCGGGGTTTTCACAGGGATTTCTTGTATCGGCTCCGCCCTTCCGTTAGGCTTTGCGGAAATGGCAACCGCATCCGTCTTCCACGCGAACCGGAAGCGATGCATTGCAGATCGAACGACAACCCGGAACCATGGAATGAGCATTTGTACACGCTGCAAAGCGGAATTTGTTTGCGGCATGAAAGAAGGCGCCGACAACCACTGCTGGTGCATAGACTTGCCTGCGCTGGACGCCTCTCAGCTCATTGCAAATGAAACATGCTTGTGCCCAGCGTGTCTGAAACAGACCTTAGCTGCTACACAAGCACGGAACTTTGAAAATGGGCAACCGGGAAACCCGGCAGAATTCAGCGCGCCGGCTCGCAAGGGCTGATAGCCTGATTCGGAAAATCGGCCTTCAGTTTTTCCAGCGCGCTTCGGGTAGCGGCATCCACATCGTTCAATCGGAAAACCACATGCACCGTGCCCTGGCCGAACGGTGCGATGCGCGCACTGCGCACACCCTTTTCCCTCAGCGAGGCCAGATGGGTGTTGGCTGCCTCTTCGGATTTGAACACGCCGAGCGAAATTGCCCAGCGCAACGGTGAATTGTCCTGGATGACGAAGAAATCGCTGACGCCGAAACGCTTCAGTTCTCCGGCCTTCTTGTCTGCTGCTTCCTTGCTGCCCAGAGGCGGAATCATCACGATATGGCGGGCGGTATCCTTGTCCTGCACCGGCCTCTCGCTGATGCGTTCCGCAGGAACCAGAGCTGCCAGGCGTGGCTGGATCCGTTTGGCTTCTGCAGCGTCGAAGGTGCCGATCTGGACGCAGGTATTCGTCGTTCCCGCGCTACCTTCCGGCAGCGCGGCAGGCGCAGTCGCGGTTGCCGCCACCTTCTCTGCGGCCGCGGGAGCGGCATCGGCGGTGATGCGCGTCAGCTTGTCCGCATTGAGCTGCCGGCTCAGGCGCGCCGGCTCGCGGCCGTCGGGAAAGATCTTGTTCAGATAGCCCTGGTGATAGGCGAACAGCGCTCCATTGGCGAAAAGCAGCAGCCAGAACAGGAACTTCAGCATGAGGTCGCTTTCATCGGGAATGTTGGATAGCCGCGACTTCGAGACTTCGAACCGTGGCGGGCAATGAATTATAGTGCCGCCGGGCTTGCCGCGGCATACGCTTGCAAGCCGACCAGCACCATGTTCTCCACATGCGCATGGGGCACGCCGAGATGCGGAGCAAGAACAGCGGATGCGCCGCCGGACAGTACGCATAGAACATCACCGCTGGATTTCGCGTGCGCAGCGCAGGCGCGCTCGATGGCACCGAGCTGGGCCTGCATGCAGCCGGCAGCAATGGCCTCGCCGGTGTTGTCCGCAAATATCGCCGCACTCTGCGTTCCTTCACCGATCAGCGGTAGTTGCGCAGTGCCTTGTGAAAGCGAGGCGGCCATCAGGCGCAGGCCGGGCAGTATCATGCCGCCGATGAAGGTGCCGTCTGTCGTAATGGCGTCAATAGTCGTAGCGGTGCCGCAGTTGGCAACGATGAGATCGCGTGCGGGAAACAAGGCTCGCGCACCAATGGCGGCGGCAAAACGGTCGCACCCGAGGCGGGCGGGTTCGCGGTAGTTATTGCGCAAGCCGGCTGCTTGCGCCGATGCGGTGAACCATTCCGGCTTCACCGTGAGCAGGCGCTCCAGCTCGGCGCGCCTCTGCGGCCCGGCGACGTTGGCCACAATGACGCGTTGCACATCTGCGCCTTTCCATTGCGTGGCAAGCGAATCCATCTGCACATGATCGACTGAGCCCATGCCTCGCCAGACACCGAGCGGTGCAGCCGCATGCGGGTCCGCCAGCGCCCATTTGAGGCGCGTATTGCCGATGTCGATCAGGAGCAGCATGAAAGGATTTTCCGGTAGAAGAAACGCCAGTCTAGCAAACGGGATCAACGGGATCGTGAGCGCTGCCGCGCAACGACACGTCGCCGCTCATGACGACAATCGCTCCCTGCGGCGTGTTCAGTTTCAATCTTCCGACATCGTCCACGCCGGCGGCAATGCCTTCATGCCTTACCGTGCCGCCGTCGAGTATGCGTACCGGCTTGCCGGCATACACATCCAGCCTGTTCCAGCGCTCTGCGAAAGCGGAAAAGCCGCTTGCTTCAAACGCCGGCAGCGCATCGTACAAGGCATCGGCGAGGCGAGCCATGGCGAGGTTGCCGTCCACCTGGCCTTCCAGCGATGCTGCAGGAAAGCCGATGCGCCCGGCAAGATCCTCATTAAGGGAAAGGTTGATGCCGATACCGATCACCGCCAGCGTATGGCTGCCTTGCTAGCGAAAAGGTGAGCGACGAGCCTGGTGCGGAGTGCCATGCGCGGCCGGCGCGCCCGCGCCCGGCGGTCTGCGATTCTGCGACCAGCAGCAGCGGCGCCTGCAGGCTGTCCGCACGCGCCAGCAAATCGGCATTGGTCGAGGCCGTCTCTTTCACGACCTCGATGGCCAGCGGGCACCCTTGCTGCCTGCACAGGCCCTCTATAGTTTCCCGGGAAAAATAGGAAGTCATCACAGCATTTTACGCGAGCGGATTTTCGATCCCGGTCAATCTCGTTTCACTCCGGGAACGGCGACACGCGAACTATCGCAAGCAACATGCCCGCGGGCATGACGCGCATCACGTTCTCACTTACACTTCCCGCATGCCGAATTTCGAACCGCCCACCCTGGCCCCTGCTGCGGACGATGCGTCAGTGATGCGCGCGTCGGGTTGCTGGCGCGTACAGGCGCTGGCCGATGCGAGGTCGATGCGCCGCCTGCAGCGTGCCTTGAAAGGCCTGCCGCGCGATGCGCGCTGGGACCTGTCGGAAGTGACGGCACTCGACCACATCGGCGCGCAGTGGCTGTGGAATGCCTGGGGCAAGGCGCGGCCCGCGCAACTGCACATGCCTGAACGCTTCAACGATTTCTTTGCGAGGCTGGAACAGGCTGGCGCATTGTCGCTTCCTCCCGCGCCACCGAAGCGCCGTCTGTCGTTTCACTCCCTGTCGCGCACGGCGCACCTGCTGCGCGACCACATCACAGGCTTCATTGCCCTGCTCGGACAGGTCACGATCGATATCGGACGCCTGCTGCTGGAGCCCGAGCGCGGCCCCTGGAAAGAGATTTCGGCCAACGTCTTCCATATCGGCTACCAGGCGCTGGGCATCACCGCCCTCGTCGGATTCCTGATCGGCGTGGTGCTGTCCTTCCTGTCGGCGCAGCAACTTCACACCTTCGGCGCCGATATCTACCTCGTCAATATCCTGGGCATGAGCATCATCCGCGAACTGGGGCCGCTGCTGGCGGCGATCCTCGTAGCCGGACGCTCCGGCTCCTCCATCACGGCGCAACTCGGCGTGATGCGCGTGACCGAGGAGCTGGATGCAATGCTGGTAATGGGCATGCCGCACGGTTACCGGCTCATCATGCCGAAGGTGGTGGCACTGGCGGTATCAATGCCGCTCTTGGTGATCTGGACCGATGCCATGGCGCTGGCGGGCGGCATTGCCGCAGGCAACTTCGAACTCGGTCTGGCGCCGAGCTATTTCATGCGCAAGTTGCCGGATGCAGTGCCGGTGGCGAACTACTGGATCGGTCTGCTCAAGGGCATCACCTTTGGAGGATTGATCGCGCTGGTCGCCTGCCATTTCGGCATGCGCATCAAGCCGGACACGGAAAGCCTTGGACACGGCACCACGGTTTCTGTGGTTACGGCGATTACCACCGTGATTCTTGCCGACGCGGTATTTGCGATCGTGTTCAACAACGTGGGTTACGTCTGATGACATCGGTAATCGACATACAGGACCTGCGCACGCAATACGGCGATTTCGTGGTGCACCGCGACCTGAACCTGCAGGTGGAGCAAGGCGAAATCCTCTCGCTGGTTGGCGGCTCGGGGTCGGGCAAGACCACGCTGCTGCGGCAGATACTGGGACTGGAAACACCAGCGCACGGCAGCGTGCGGGTCTTCGGCGAAGATATTCAGCATGTGGACGGCGACACGTTGCAGGAATTGCGCACGCGTTGGGGCATGCTGTTCCAGCACGGCGCGCTTTTCTCCGCGCTCTCGGCTTTCGACAATGTGGCGCAGCCCATGCGCGAACTGCGCACGCTGCCGGAGACTCTGATCCGTCAGGCGGTGCTGTTGAAGCTGGACATGGTCGGCATCACGCCGAAGGATGCGTTGAAGATGCCGGCCGACTTGTCGGGCGGCATGGTCAAGCGTGTGGCGCTCGCGCGTGCGATTGCGCTCGAGCCCGAGCTGCTATTTCTCGACGAGCCCACGGCGGGGCTCGACCCCAGCTTGTCGGACAGCTTCGTCGATTTGATCCGCTCGCTGCACCAGGCGCTGAAGCTGACAGTCGTGATGGTGACGCATGATCTTGATACGCTGTTCGCGCTGTCGACCCGCATCGCGGTGCTGGCCGACAAGCATGTGGTGGCATTAGGCGCGCCGGACGACGTGGTACAGGTTAAGCATCCGTTCATTGAGCAATTTTTCCTGGGCGGCCGCGGCCTGCGGGCCCGTCAGGAACTGGTTTAGCGCCTGTTATGAACTTGTTTCGGTGTCACGCAGCCTCGGGAAATGGCCGAATGCAAGGCGCGGCGACGCGTCGTAGTGGGACTACGGCAAGGAGCCGCAACACCGCTGGCGGCCATTTCCGCGCCAGAACAGCGGTCGCCTGCCGTACGAAATGGCGACAAGACTGCCCATCACCGGCCTGAATCCGCAGGCGGCAGTGAGATACCGTGGCCTGGACGTGGGTAAGGTCGATTCGATGGATTTCGATCCCAAGGTGCCGGGCCAGATCCTGCTGAAAATGAGCATCGACCCTGGCACGCCGATCACCCGCTCCACCTTTGGTACTCTCGCTTACCAGGGCGTGACCGGCATCGCCTACGTCCAGCTCGACGACGACGGCAGCGATCCCACGCCGGTACAAAGCACGCCGGACAAGGTGGTCCGCATCGAGATGCGTCCCAGCATTCTGGATACCCTGCAGTTGCGCGGCCTGGCGATCCTGAACCAGACCGAGGAAGTGGCGAAGCGTCTCAATGCCCTGCTGTCCCAGGAAAACCGCGACACCATCATCGGTGCCGTGAAGGATGTGAGCATCGCAGCGCGCGAGGTGGCAGCCGTTCCGCGCCAGTTGCAGCCCACGCTCGACAGGCTTCCGGCGTTGACCCAGCAGGCGCAGGCCACGATACAAAGCTTCAACCAGCTTGCGCGCAGCGCCGACAGGCTGACCACCCGCCTCGGCGCGCCGGACGGCCCGATCGACCGCCTGTCGCTGACGATTGATCAGGTCGGCATTGTCGCCGACCGGGTCGGGCAGGAAGCCGTACCGCTGATGCAGGAGGCAAACGGCACGCTGCGTACGTTGAACCGTACTCTAGAAAGCGTGGGTGACCGTCCGCAAAGCATCCTGTTCGGCGCGTCGCGCACACCCGGCCCGGGAGAAGACGGTTTTTCGGCGCCGGCGAAATAAGAGGTAGGATTCGACCATGGGATATCGAATGACAATCGGACACCTGGCGGCGGCAGCCGTCTTCATTACTTCGCTCGCCGCCTGCTCGGCGGTAAAACCCGCCAAGACTCCCGGGCTGTACGACTTCGGCCCCTTGCCGGCGTTGACGGCGCCGGCGGGTACGCTGCCGCCGGTCAGCATTGCGGACGTGCGCATGCCGGCATGGCTGGACCGGCCGCTGATGTATTACCGCCTGGCGTACGCCGACACCCAGCAGGCGCGCCCCTACGCAGACAGCCGCTGGACCATGTCGCCGGGCGCGTTGTTCGGCCAGCGACTGAAAGCCGGCATTGCGCAGGCCGGCGGGATTGCGCTGTCGGCCACCGACAGCGCAGCAAACGTTCCGGTAGTGCGCATTGACGTGGATGATTTCACGCAAGTGTTTTCCAGCCCGTCGAGCAGCGTGGCACGCATCGCCTTGCGAGCCTCGGTGTTCAACGGGCGCACGCTGGTTGCGCAGAAAACCTTCATTCATGAGGCGCCGGCCGAGAGCGCCGATGCCGCAGGAGGCGCCCATGCTTTCGCCACCGCCGGCGACACCGTCATCAGGGAGATCATATTGTGGCTGTCGAGCCTGCCGATCCGGCCAAAAGCAGCCGGCTGAGGCGCAGCGGCGCGTCCGCGTTTGCGCGCGTGGCCCTCGTGGTGTACGCGCTGCTGGTCACGTATGCAAGCTGGTATCCGTTCTCCGGCTGGCGCAAGACCGGCATACCGCCCTTCGATTTTCTCGATGCGCCCTTCCCCTATTACTGGACGAAGTTCGACATCATCACCAACGTCATCGGCTATGCGCCGCTAGGCCTGCTGGTTGTGCTGGCACTTTATCCTTATGTGCGCGGCATTGCCGCGGCCATTCTGGCGACAGTGGGTGGATTCCTCTTGTCGGGCCTGATGGAAACCGTGCAGAACTATCTGCCGAACCGTGTCGCTTCCAACCTGGACCTGGGCTCCAACACGGCCGGCGCGCTGATCGGCGCCGTCATTGCGGTTTCCACCACGCGGTACTTCATGGAGGAAAGCCGGCTCGTCACCCTGCGCCAGAAGTGGTTCAGCGCCGAGGCGGGGCGCGGCCTGATGGTCATCCTGCTGTGGCCGCTGGCACAGATCTATCCGCTGGACTACCTGTTCGGACACGGCCAGCTCCTGCCGATTCTGTCGGGATGGATCGGCAAGCTGCTGGAAGAGCCTTTCGATCCGCATGCACTGATATTCAACAGCCATGAATTGACGGTGCAGCAGTACTGGCTGGCTGAAACCGTGATTACGGCTTGCGGGCTGACCGGCGCGGTGCTGACGCTGCTGTGCATGCTGCGCCACCGCTCGCCCAAGGCGATACTGGCTACGGCCATGATCGGCGGCGCCCTCTGCGTGCGGTCGCTGGCATCCGCACTGCAGTTCTCGCCGGAGCATGCTTTCGCCTGGCTGACCCCGGGCGCGCAGGGCGGCCTGCTTCTCGGCGCGGTCATGCTGAGCGGACTGGTGTTCGCGCCGGTGGCGGCGCAGCGGCGGGTTGCGGCATTGACGCTGGTGATGAGTCTGACGGTAGTCAACGCCGTGCCGCCCAATCCTTATTTCGCTGAAACCCTGCAAGCCTGGACGCAAGGCAAATTCATCAACTTCAACGGCGCGGCCAACTTCCTGTCATTGTGCTGGCCTTTCATCGCGCTATGGTTCCTGACGCATCGCGTGCACAAGAAAAAGTCCGATGTCGCGCCCGAAAAGAACGAGCACCACGCCTGAACCATTCTGACGCGCGCTATTTTTCACGGCGCCGCGCCAGGCTGTCCTGTAGCGCGGCAAGGCGCTGCGTTATTGCGGCTCCCATGTGAATCTGCGGATTGGAAAAACCGTCATCCTTGCCGGCCTCTTTCTCGCGCTGCTCGATGACTTTTCTGGCGGCGCGGAACGCCTCCTCGAACGACAGGGTATGCGTCCGCAACTGTTCGTCGTAGAGCGCCCTACCGAAGAAGGTAAGTTCTGATTTACTGCCGCACCCATACGACGTGTGCTCCGCATCAGCGGCGGTCAGCACCAAGGTGTGGTCATCGGCCAGCGGCTTGACCCAGCTTCCTGAATAGCAGGCGGAGATTGAAATGACGCGGTTGCGGATACCCGCCTCATCCAGCCATTTCCGCAGATCTTCAGGGCGAACCTTTGACACCTCCATCGGCCAGAAGGATGCTGCCAGCTCTCCGTCCTGGGCGCCGTGAGAAGTCATGTGCAGGAACAGAATATCTTCCTCCGTGTCCATGAGCTGCGCCACGCGCTCGAGTGCGCGTCGCAGGTTGAGCGGCGTCGCCCAGGGCCATTTCTCCACTGTGCCGGCACTGTTGATCAACTGGAGCGTGCGGCCTTGAGTGCCGAAGCGGCTGGCCATGACTTGCGCCACCATCTCGCTTTCCCGCGGAAAGACGTCTTCGTCATAGGGCGCAAAGGTCAGTGCATACATCTCTGTGCGGCCCGGTTCGTGCGGCTTCAGGTCGTTCAGGCGGCTTGCCAGCAAGCGCGGCTGCGCTTCCATCACTTCCTGGGTTAGTTCCAGATACTTGCGCTCTTCCTCGCCATTGTTTTCCGCCACCGGATGCCAGAATCGCGCCGGGCTTGCAGTGACGAGAAGCGTCGTTCCCATTGCCAGCACGAGCAGCGCCAGCAGCATCGCTCCCGGCTTCCTGTTCCCGCCGCGCCAGAAAAGCGCCAACTGGGCAAGCGTCATCCAGACGACGGGAGCCAGCCACAGGAACCAGGCGAGCCAGGCCTGGCGGTCTGCAGCAGCGTAGGCATCGGTTCGAACCAACACCACGAAAATACAGCCGATCAACACCGACAGGCACAGTGTCTGCGCCAGCGACATGGTGAAAAGATGGGCAGTACTGGGCGCAGCGTTGGCATGCGCCTCGCCGGCTCGCGCTCCGCGAACCAGATAGCAGATCCATGCAGCCAACGCGGTGTGTATCCAGCCGCTGTTGATCGCTTTCCAGTGGAAGCTGGCGGGCCCAACAATGTAGAGACGCTCGAAGAGCAGATTGGCCAGCAGATACAGCACGACTGTAAACGCGATCATGCCTGCACCGATCGCCAACCCTTCCCATCTCGGTTTCAGGAAGATGGAGGTGCGCATGCCCTCAACGCACCATCGCGCCACCGATCTAAAAAAAGGCAGCGTTGGTTCGGGCAAGGCGTCGGCGGCAAGAGCGTCGTTCATGAAAGCATCCAGTCATGGCTGTCACCGGCAGTCAGCACCGGCGTTGCGCCGATTATAGAGCGGCCCAATCCAGTTCCCTGCGGAAATGTGGGCGGAACACGGTGAACCCGGGCGCGGCTCTCCGGCCAAACCGGTATCATTCCTCTTTTGCGCATTCATCCCACATCATGAGCGACACGCCGTACTACGAGCATCATGTCTTCTTCTGCCTGAACCAGCGGCCGGAAGGCGAGCGAACCTGCTGCGCCAACCGGGGAGCGCAGGCGGCACAGGAACACGCGAAGAAGCGCATCAAGGAACTCAAGCTGAACGGGCCTGGAAAGGTACGCATCAACAAGGCTGGCTGCCTGGAACGTTGCGAGGAAGGCCCGGTCA
The DNA here is from genome assembly GCA_029266815.1 of Paucimonas sp. Classification (GTDB taxonomy): domain Bacteria; phylum Pseudomonadota; class Gammaproteobacteria; order Burkholderiales; family Burkholderiaceae_D; genus JAQSWC01. Next base: position 1,467 of record JAQSWC010000135.1, on the reverse strand, counting down.
TCGTCATCTATCCGCAAGGCACCTGGTACACCTATGTGGACCATCACGATATCGACGAGATCATTGATTCCCACTTGGTGAACGGCCAGGTTGTCGAACGGCTGAAGATATAAGGCCGGCTGCTGATGAATGCCCATACCCAACGCTTTATGCTGAACGGCGCCGCCGGCCTGCTGGATTGCGCACTTGATTTGCCGGACTCCGACGAATTTCCTACTGCACGCGGCATTGCCCTCGTCGCCCATCCTCATCCGCTGTTCGGCGGCACGATGGACAACAAGGTGGCGCAGACGCTGGCCCGTTCCTTTACTGCCCTCGGCTATGCGACGGCGCGGATGAATTTTCGCGGCGTCGGCCAGTCGCAAGGCACGCATGATGAAGGCCGCGGCGAGACTGATGACATGGCCGTGCTGCTCACCCACATGCGGGAACACTTTCCGGGCCTCCCCTTCGTCCTGGGCGGCTTTTCCTTTGGCACTTATGTGCAGGCTCAGTTGCAGGAACGGTTAACCGTGCAAGGCACACCGGCCGAACGGCTGGTGCTGGTAGGCTGCGCCGCCGGCAAATGGCCAGTGCCTGCGGTTCCTGCCAACACGATTGTGATCCATGGTGAACTGGACGACACGATCCCCTTGTCGAACGTGTTCGAATGGGCCCGGACACAGGATTTTCCCGTCATCGTGGTACCCGGTGCCGACCATTTTTTCCACAAGAAACTGCATTACATCAAGAATTCGGTGATCGAGCTGTGGCGCTGCTAGAGCGCGGCTATAATCCCGCGCTGACTGCAGACGTGCGCTACAAGATGGATCGAGTGAGGATTGTCCTGTCAGCCTTCAAGCACCGCACTGCCCTTTTGCTGTAATTTCCCCTTATCCCTTTTTGTCTTTTCACACGCAACGACAATGAAAAAACTCATCGCCGCTTTTGCGGCCACCCTGATCTGCTGGTCTGCCGCCTTTGCACAGAACGTACCGCCGCCAGCTATTGCCGCTAAGGCTTGGCTGCTGTACGACGCCGCCAGCGGCCAGACGCTCGCCTCCCAGGAAGCGAATACGCGTGTGGAGCCCGCCTCGCTGACCAAGATCATGACCGCTTATCTGGCCTTCGCAGCGGTGCGCGACAAGAAACTCGATCTCAACCAGACCGTAGGCGTGTCGGTGCGCGCATGGAAAGTCGATCCGACCAGTTCCAAGATGTATATCGACCCGACCATGCAGGTGAAGGTGGATGACCTGTTGTACGGCCTGATCGTCCAGTCCGGCAACGATGCCGCGGTGGTGCTGGCAGAAGCGGTAGCGGGCAGCGAGGACACCTTCGTCGCGCTGATGAACCGCGAAGCGGAACGGCTCGGCATGACGTCGACCCGCTTCGCCAATCCGCACGGCCTGCCCGGCCCCGACAACTACTCGACCGTGCGCGACCTGGCGGTGCTGGCCAATGCCATGGTCAACGATTTCCCCGAGT
>JAQSWC010000134.1 GCA_029266815.1 Paucimonas sp. | reverse complement strand
CTCCCAGGGCCACGCGCACGCGCAGAACCTGAGCGAATCCGGCGTGAACGTGACCGTCGGCCTGCGCAAGGGCGGCGCTTCGTGGCAGAAGGTGGAGAAGGCCGGCCTGAAGGTCGCTGAAGTGAACGAGGCTGTGAAAGCCGCCGACGTTGTGATGATCCTGCTGCCGGACGAGAATATCGCCCAGGTCTACAACGAAAACGTCGCTCCGTACGCAAAGCAGGGCGCAGCGCTGGCATTCGCACACGGTTTCAACGTTCACTACGGCCAGGTCGTGCCGCGTGCTGACCTCGACGTCATCATGATTGCGCCGAAAGCACCCGGCCATACTGTGCGTGGTACTTACGCCCAGGGCGGCGGTGTGCCTCACTTGGTCGCTGTGTACCAGGATAAATCGGGCATGGCGCGCGATATTGCCCTGTCGTACGCGATGGCAAACGGCGGCGGCCGTGCCGGCATCATCGAGACCAACTTCCGTGAAGAGACCGAGACCGACCTGTTCGGCGAGCAAGCCGTTCTCTGCGGCGGTACGGTCGAGCTGATCAAGGCCGGTTTCGAAACGCTGGTGGAAGCGGGTTACGCGCCTGAAATGGCTTATTTCGAGTGCCTGCACGAACTGAAGTTGATCGTCGACCTGATCTACGAAGGCGGCATCGCCAATATGAACTACTCGATCTCGAACAATGCGGAATACGGTGAATACGTCACCGGCCCGCGTGTCGTGACCGAAGACACCAAGAACGCGATGCGCCAGTGCCTGAAGGACATTCAGACGGGTGAATACGCGAAGAGCTTCATCCTTGAAAACAAGGCTGGCGCACCGACGTTGATCTCGCGTCGTCGCTTGACGGCTGAGCACCAGATTGAAGAAGTGGGCGCCAAGCTCCGTGCAATGATGCCTTGGATTGCCAAGAACAAGCTGGTCGATCAATCGAAAAACTGATCGTGTCAATGCGTTGAAAAAGCGGTGCTTCGGCACCGCTTTTTTATTGCTGACTTGAGCAAAGACGACGAGTTGCTGCGTGGATTCGGAGTGACAGAGAAATTACAGCTACACTAAGCTTTCACCATATAGAGGAGAAGATTATGCCTTTGGGAAAGCATTTAGCCGTTTTGTTATGGGTAGTTATGACGTCATCCGGCGCTCTCGCCCAAACTGCGTCCCAAAATACTGGAACGTTGGTCGTGATACCGGCGGTCGGCGAAGTCAGGCAGGCGAATGATGAAGTAACAATCAACTTCATGATTGAAGAACAGGACAAAGAAAAAACCGCCGCTGCCTCCCGCGTCAATCAAAAAATGAAACAAGGCATTGACGTCATCAAGAAGGAGGATCCGCAGGCTCGCCTCAAGAGCTTCGGATACTACACCTATGCGGTGTATCCGGAAGATATGCCGCGGCCCAACGCCGGTAACAAGTCCAAAGGGCTGGTTAGCTGGCGCGTAGGCCAGTATCTGGAAGTCAAGACCAGCAATCTGGGGCAGCTACCCAAGACTGTGGCCGCGGCTCAGCGGCTGTTGGCGCTCAACGGGCTACAGTTCGGTTTAAGTACCGAGGCCGCCAGAAAGCTTGATGAAAAGCGTATCGAGGCTGCCTATAGAAATCTCATGGACCGAATAAGCTTCGTGGCAAAGGCGATGGGCCGGAATACCAAGGATGCGGTCACGGAGACCATCGATCTTGAAGCATCGGGTGCATATGCGCGAGAGGATATGAGAGCGTCAATGGCTATGGCAAAGGGCGCAGAGATGAAGCCTCAAGTCGAGGAGCCAAGCTTCGAACCAGGCGAAACAGCACTGGAGATGCGCCTAGTGGCGAAAGTGAGATTCCCATAGGAGGATTCGATGAAATTACCTTGTAAGGCTTTGGTTGCAGCCTGTGTTTCGGCTATGGCGGCCGGATGTCAGCCCAGCGAGCCGCCGCCCGACATCATCAAGACACAACGAGAGGCATTGAACAAGGCAAAAGCGCTTGAAGGCCAGATGCAGCAACAGGCCCAGGAGCGCATGCAGGCCGAGGAAGAGCAGCAAAAGTAGTCTGCCCGGCAGGTTGCACTCTCAGACGAGTTACATTTTTGCCTTCGTCGTCTAGAATAGCGGCGCTGCACATTCAACGCCTGATAAAACCGGAGAAATTTTGAGCAATTATCCTCATCCCATCATTGCAAGGGAAGGTTGGCCCTTCGTCGTTCTTACTCTCGCTACTGCTGCGGGCGTGACTTACTTCTCTGCCTTGGCATCAATTCCATTTTGGATAATTGCCGTTTTCGTGCTGCAGTTCTTCCGCGATCCTGCGCGGGTTATTCCACAGAATCCCAGTGCCGTTTTGTCTCCGGCGGATGGCCGCATTGTGGTGGTAGCGAAGGCGCATGACCCGTACGCCAACCGCGACGCGTTGAAGATCAGCGTCTTCATGAATGTCTTCAATGTGCACTCGAACCGCTCGCCGGTAGATGGGAAAATCGAGCGCGTGCAGTATTTCCCCGGCCGTTTCGTCAATGCGGATCTCGACAAAGCGTCCCTGGAAAACGAACGAAATGCACTGACGATTCGTACCGGCAACGGTGAGACCGTTACCTGCGTTCAAGTGGCCGGCCTGATCGCAAGGCGCATTCTTTGCTATGTACATGCTGACGAGGAACTCAAGCGCGGTCAGCGTTACGGCTTCATTCGCTTTGGTTCTCGTGTGGACGTATATTTGCCGCTGTCAGCTCGTCCGAAGGTAACAGTAGGCGACAAAGTATCGGCAACGGAAACTGTTTTGGCTGAATTCTAATCTTACTTTCATCTTGCCCCGGGAAAACCGCATGCCGAGTTTCAATCGATCCAAGAATCGCACTGGCTTGCTCTCCAAGCCGCTTCGCTTCAAACGGAAAAAATTGTCGGTACAGCAGGGCGATGGCGCCCCGGCAGCATTGCGGTCCAAGCCTCACAGAGGTATCTACCTTCTGCCCAATGCTTTTACCACCGCAGCCCTTTTCTGCGGTTTTTACGCCATTGTCATGGCGATGAACCTGAAGTTCGACTATGCATCCATCGCCATTTTTGCCGCCATGTTGCTGGATGGTATCGATGGTCGGGTTGCGCGGCTTACAAACACTCAGAGCGAGTTCGGCGCCCAGTACGACAGCCTTGCGGATATGGTTTCCTTCGGAGCGGCACCGGCGCTTGTTGTGTATGAATGGTCGCTCCGTGGCTTGGGTAAGCTGGGCTGGCTGGCTGCCTTCGTCTATTGTGCCGGCGCTGCGCTACGGCTTGCGCGATTTAATACGAATATTACGGTGGTTGACAAGCGCTATTTCCAGGGTTTGCCCAGTCCCGCGGCTGCGGCACTGGTTGCCGGCCTGGTATGGCTGATGGATGACTTGAATATTGCCGGTGCGGACGTAAGCTGGCTGGCCTGGACGATGACGTTATACGCCGGTCTGACAATGGTGACCAACGTACCTTTTTACTCGTTCAAAAGCATCAATTTCCGCAAGTCCGTCCCTTTCATTGCAATTTTCCTGATTGTTCTGGTCTACGTCGCCATTTCCAGCGATCCGCCCAAGGTGCTTTTTGGGCTGTTCGTTTTTTACGGCCTGTCGGGTTATGCAGTTTTTTTCTGGAGACTGATAAAAGGCAGGCCGGTCAGTATTGTGGAGACAAGAAGCGGTATTGCAGATGAAGCCGATTAGGTTGGCGTCCCGTAGCGTTGCTTGCACGATTCGCATTTTGCGCTTATAGTCTTTGCATGTTCCGCGCAGTCAATATTCCCGCACCGTTCGGCAATCTGCATCGCAGCCTGCCGCTATCGCTTTTTCTACTGCGCTAACGCGCAGACATCCCTATACCCACAATTCGGATTTTTTGGCTTCTGCAGCAGACGGAAGCAGGCGAAAATCCATTTGAATCTTAGAAGAGAGTTCCACAGGAGCGCATCATGGCAGACAAGTTGATCATATTCGATACCACGTTGAGAGATGGCGAGCAGTCGCCTGGCGCCTCGATGACGAAGGATGAAAAAATCCGTATCGCGAAGCAGCTTGAGCGCCTGCGCGTGGATGTGATCGAGGCCGGCTTTGCGGCTTCGTCTCCCGGCGATTTCGAAGCGATCAAGGCGATTGCGGGCGTGATCAAGGATTCGACGGTGTGCTCGTTGTCGCGGGCGAACGAGAAGGACATCGCGCGCGCTGCTGAAGCGTTGGCGCCTGCATCTCGCAAGCGGATTCATACTTTCATCGCTACTTCCCCGCTGCACATGGAGAAGAAACTGCGCATGACGCCGGAGCAGGTCATGGAGCAGGCCAAGGCAGCGGTGCGTTTTGCACGCGGCTTTACCGATGACGTCGAGTTCAGCCCGGAAGACGGCAGCCGTTCCGACATCGATTTCCTCTGTCGCGTTCTGGAAGCGGTGATCAAGGAAGGCGCCACCACGATCAATTTCGCTGACACGGTCGGCTACGGCGTGCCCGAACTTTACGGCAATATGCTCAAGACCCTTCGCGAACGCATCCCGAATTCGGATAAGGCAATCTGGTCCGTTCACTGCCACAACGACCTCGGCATGGCGGTAGCCAATTCCCTGGCCGGCGTAAAGATTGGCGGCGCGCGACAGGTGGAGTGCACCATAAACGGTCTGGGCGAGCGTGCCGGTAACACGGCTCTCGAGGAAATCGTTATGGCGGTGAAGACGCGTAAAGACTATTTCAACCTGGACCTTGGTATCGATACTACACAGATCGTCGCCGCATCGAAGTTAGTTTCGCAAATCACCGGTTTTGCAGTTCAGCCCAACAAGTCGGTAGTTGGTGCCAACGCTTTCGCGCATGCCTCCGGCATACATCAGGATGGCGTGCTCAAGGCTCGCGACACTTACGAGATCATGCGCGCGGAAGACGTGGGCTGGACAGCCAACAAGATCGTGCTCGGCAAGCTTTCCGGGCGCAATGCGTTCAAGCAACGTCTTGAGGAACTGGGCTTGCAGCTCAATTCCGAGGCAGAAGTGAACGCGGCGTTCAACCGTTTCAAGGAGCTGGCGGATCGCAAGTCGGAAATTTTCGACGAAGACATTATTGCAGTTGTCGCTGATGAGCAGCAGTCGGGCGACAAGGAGTATTACCGGTTCGTATCCCTGTCTCAGCATTCCGAAACCGGCGAACGCCCGGTCTCGAGAGTGGTATTTTCCATCGACGGCCACGAATCGAACTGCGAAGCGCAGGGTAACGGCCCTGTCGACGCGACGGTCAATGCCATCGAATCAAAGGTCGCCAGCGGTTGCGAACTGCTCCTGTTCTCGGTGAATGCCATCACTACAGGAACGCAGTCGCAGGGTGAAGTGACGATGCGCCTGTCGAAGGGCGGTCGCATAGTGAACGGCATCGGCGCCGATCCGGACATCGTGGTGGCGTCGGCCAAGGCGTATCTGTCAGCCTTGAACAAGCTGCATTCCAAGGTCGAGAAGCTCAATCCGCAACTGTGACTCGCTATGGCACTTGCCATTGCGTGAGTGGTGAAGATGGAGGGCGGAAGAGGATCGGTGCTCGCTGCTCCGTTTGTCCTGCCTTTCATCTTCCGGGGTCCACCGCGCCGCAGCCCTTGCCAAGAGGCATCATTGCCGCCTAAGCGTTTGAATCAGCAAGCGTTTTCCTATACAATGCGCGTCTGGTCGATTTCGGCCAGTTTTTCTTTTGTTAATTCACGGTGCAATGGGGAGCGATTCTCCGCGCACCGCCTGTGAGAGGTAATCATGTCTGTAGAAGCAATCAACAAAGCCGCGATCATCGCGGACAATGCCCGTGGCACGAACGATACCGGCTCCCCCGAAGTGCAAGTCGCTCTGCTGACCGCACGCATCAACGAACTCAACGGCCACTTCAAGGTTCACGCCAAGGATCACCACTCCCGCCGCGGCCTGATCAAGATGGTCAATCGCCGCAAGAGCCTGCTCTCCTACC
>JAQSWC010000133.1 GCA_029266815.1 Paucimonas sp. | reverse complement strand
TGTTGGCAATGTTCTCTGACATAGGAGTATCTATTTTCATAAGCAAAAATCATCAGACTGTGGTGAGCGCGGCAGCCACGCGTCGTGCCGTGCTTTTCCAGCTTAGGCGTTCCACGCAGGCTCGCCCCTCTTCCCGGCGGCGTTCGGTCCACTCACTGCCTTCCTGAAGACGTTTCAGTGCATCGGCCAGTACTTCATGCCCATCGGTCGGGAAAAATATTGCAGCGGGGTCAAACAGTTCGCGGTGCACGGGAATATCCGAGCACAGTACGGGGCTACCACAAGCCATTGCTTCCAGCGGAGGAATATTGAAACCTTCATCACGTGACGCAGTAACGAATGCCTTGGCGCCCTGATACAGCTCGACCAGATGGTGTTCCTCGACGAATCCGAGCCACCTTACCTGCGTCTCGATATCGAGCTCTTTCACCAATGCATCTAGCTGTTCCCGATAAAGAGCATCGCGCACGCCGCCGGCAATCCATACCTGCCACGGAAAATCCTTTCCGAGCGCCGCGCGTGCCCGTAACAGCGTTTCAATATTCTTGCGAGCTTCTATCGCGCCCGACGTGAAAATATAAGGCGTTGCGGAAGTGGTTTGTCCCGGATGGAAGAAATCCTGGTCGACGCCGTTATAAAACGGCACGGCCTTTGAAGAGGCCTTACCGAAATAACTCGCCACCTCGTCTGCAATTACCTGCGTCGGAGTAAAGATCAGGTCAGCGCGCCTCACACTGTCGCCAGTCAGCCTTCGCACCAGAAAATTCGTCAGTCCGCGGTAGGCCTTGGGGTATTTCAGCGGCGTCAGGTCGTGTACCGTAACCACCAGGCGGCATCGCCCGCAAAGCCATGGAGCAAGCCGCTGCACCAGGAGCATGTCCAGGCGATGCCGCCGCACCAGCCAGGGCAACATGACTGAGCGCTCTATCAACGGGTTGGACACTTGCATCGGAACGATCTCGAGGTTCGTAGCCGATGGCAGCATCACGTTTTGAAACGCCTTGGCGTCGACAAACAGGACAATATGATGCTCGGCCAACTCACCAGGTAAATGCGAAGCAAGGTTGAAGAGAAAACGTTCAACTCCGCCTATTCCTTTCCCAAGTACGTGGGCATCAATTCCGAGACGCATGCTGCCCTCCTTGATTCACGCCTTGATTCAAGGTTTGCGGTCTTACCGGAATGGTGTTCAGACCGATGATGTCTCGCAGGCGAGCCCAATTGATATGCAATCCGGCATTGCCTTTCACGCCGCGGCGAACAGTAAGCAACACGGCGAACCCGAGGCGTAGCAGCAATCCTGCTGCAACAAAAACCGTGGAAATTACACGGGCACCGCGTCCGAATTCATCCTCGCAGACCTGCAGGATATGGCGCTGCTGCCAGACTGCGTTCCTGGCCCGTGACATCAAATTTGGGGAACTGGCGCCGCCATAATGCAGAACATCATGCCGGTCCAGCAGCACGATGCGGCCCTTCCCGCTCCGCAGCTTGCCGCATAGCGCGACGTCTTCCGCATACATGAAGAAACGGGAATCGAACCCGCCGACTGCCAGGTAGTCTGCACGCAGCAGGCACAAACACACGCCCGATAGCCAGCCCACGTCCATTTCAGGTCCGCTTCGCCGCGCGCCATCAACACCTTCCAGTGCACTGATGCCGAGCATGCCCATTCCAGAACTCTGCATCAGCAGACGCCAGGGGCTCGGCAGGTAGCCAAATGCTTTCGGCTGGATTTTTCCGCCCGGCCAGACGATGCGCGGCCCAACGCATGCGATATCACGATGCGACTTCAAGTACTCCATCAGCGACAGCGGTGTATTCTCGAGAAGGATGGCATCGCTGTTGAGCAGGAAAAGGTAATCTCCTAATGCCGCTTCCACGCCGACATTGTTTCCGGCACCGAAACCGACGTTCTCATCCAGCTCGATCAGGCGCACCTGAGGATACGATTCCTTCACCATCTCCGCGCTGCCATCATGAGAAGCGTTATCCACCACTACAACCTCGAATGCAACACCGGAAATGCGCGCGAACGCCGCTTCCAAGCATTCGCGCAAGATATCTCGTGTATTAAAGCTGACGATGATGACGGAGAGCTCGGGCTTGTTCATGCTTTGGCCACCTGGCGCGCAGGCACGCCGAACATGACGCTGCCGGGCGGGCAATCGGTATCCACCGCCGCATTGACGGCGATCTTGCTTCCATTGCCGATCGTGACCGGACCGTAAACGGAGGCGCCGGCGCCGATGATGACGTTGTCGCCGATTAGCGGCCCGCGCTGGCGAACCTCACCCTCCTGTTGAGGCAAAAGGTTCGTCTCTTCGAGAAAAGGAGAAAAGCCGATCGAATTCTGATGGAACAGTAGCAGGTTGGAGCCGGCCACCACGTATCTACTGACATACACTGCATTTGCGTGGATGATTACCAACCCTCCGCCAATCCGGGCCTTCGAATCGATGGCTACGGCAAATAAAATCAAGTTTATATATTGCAGCAACCCAGCCAGTGGATTGAGGTAATGCTGGTAAAAGAACACCTGGAATCGGAACAGGATGACGCATACGACGCCGGGATTGAGCATCATCTTTAGGCTATTGAAAAAGCTGGCCTGCTTATGCTCATAGGCTGCTCGCGCAGCAATATCCTGGCGCACAAGTTTGCAAGTTTGAATGAAGGACTGACGCATGATTATTAAGAAGAAATGTTCTCGTTCATAAATTCTGCACTTAATGAGCTCCAGCGCTTGATCTGCTCGATGGGCAATACTGCGCGCCGGCGGGCCGGAATCCCGGAAAGCAAATATCCCACTTTGGGAAAGGACGTCATCACCACCGACGAAGCCTTGACCTGTGTCCCACTTCCCAGTGTGACGGCACCAATAATGCGAACGTTGGGACCGATCACGCAGTCGTCGCCAAGGATGATGCGGTCAACCTTCAGGTCTACCCCTTCCATACCGCCTATCGTCAGAAGAGCAGGGCCGATGAAAGTGCAGTTTCGTCCGATCTCGCAGAATGCCGGCAGCCCCACGCCGCCGATATCCGGCAGCACGAGCCCTGGGCCGATGCGTGCGCCAGGATGGATTTCAGCCCTTCCCAAGTAATACAGCGCCAGATGCCCCAGTTTCGTTATCAGGCGGAAGTTACGCGCGTGCGTCCAGTCCAACAGTCGGAAGAGAAAGACCGCCATGCCCCCGCGCTTCAGGGCCAGCCCGAGATATTGCAGCATGCCTGGCCGCCTGCCCTCCAGGCACAGGCGGCGGTCGAGATCCATGCGAACCAGCTTCAATGCATGGCGCAGCGATCGGGGTTCGGAAATAGGCTCTGACATGGGAAGATCAATGTGCGCCATGATGGCGGCTCAAGAGAAACTGTCTTACACGCCCACGCTTGCTTGCCTTGAGTCCGCCGAACTGCCTGAGCAGCAGCAGATAGACTCCAACTGATAGCACGGCAAGCGGCATCCATGCCCATGCAGGTGCGTAGGCTAGGCCGGAAAAGGCAGTGCGATGCAGGAACCAGAAGCCGATGCCGGTGATAGTGGCAGCCAATACTGGATTCCTGGCGAGAGACATCATGACTCCTGCATCGATCAGGTTGCGCAGCAGGATGAAGCGGCTCGTAAGGATCACGATCAGGCCGAGCAAAAGGCTGAATGCCGCCCCGGTGGCTCCCCACCGGTCGCCCAGGACAATCGTGCCGGTCAGGATGACGAAGGCTCCAAGCAGTACCGAAATCGTGTCTGCGCGGAACAGTTTGGCCGACTGCATGGCTTGGGACAGCACCTGATCAAGTGCCATCAAGGGAGCGCTCAACATCAGCAGATGCAGGGGCAGAATCGATCCGCGGTAGCTGTCGCCGAAGATGGTATGCAGCAGATCTGCGCCGAACACCAGCGATACCATCGTGACGGGAAGCAGGAATACTGAGGTAAGCGACCACAACTGCGCCACGGCCCAGCGCAGCGCGCCAGGTGAATGCGCGGCCCGCTTTACGAAGAGGAAGTTGGAACTGAGCGCCAGGATGGTGGGTACCAAGAGGGCAAGATCGTACAGCTGATAAGGAACCGCAAAGTTGCCGGCTTCGCGGCTGTCGACCACTGCCGGCAGCAGCACGAGAGCGGCATTACGCGTGATTAGGAAGCCGATCATGATTAGAACGAAGCGCGGCACCTGACGCACGAGTTCGGCGATAGCGTCATCGTGCATGCGCCAGCCCGTGCCTTCCAGCCGCCGCACCACCATCACGAGGCCCACCGTGGCCACGAACCAGCGACACACCACGAACACGACGATCACGCTCAGCACATGGAAGCCGAGCAGTACGCACATCATGCCGATTGCGGAACGGACGACGCTTTCAAGCAGGTTCAGGGTGCCCATGCTCTTGCTCATTCCTACGCCGACCAGCGTAGTCTGCACGACAGTCAGCAAGGCGGAAGGGAAGACGGCGAGCGCTGCCAGCTGCAGCCCCTTAGTGACGTTCGGCCCATAGGCTCCGCTAAAGGAAACTGCCACGTAAACAAGAATGATGACGGTTGACGCAGCGGCGGCCAGCACGGCGCTGGCGACAAATAGATCTCGTCGTCGCGAACCCTCGGGCCCCATCGCCACGGCCAGCCAGCGCTGCGTGCCAAGCATTCCCAGAAACTCGGAAATCACGATGAACGTGACAACTGACCTGAAAACGCCTGCGTCAAGATTCGATTGGCGTGCCAGCATCACGAACAGCAGAAATGCGCATCCCATCCCGATCACCCGGGCCAGGACGATGGCAGCTCCTCCGCTGGCGACCGAATCGGTTTTCATCAGGCCTGTCTCGTCTGGGGCGCGGAGCTTTGAGGCTGCAATCCCAGTCGCCCGAGAATCTCAGGAAAGTATTGTTTCATCAGGTCGCCACAACGCGTCTCCATCTGTTCCTGTACAAAATCTTGCGGGATCTTGTCCAACAGCAGATGGCGTGCCGCAGCCGAGTTCGAATGTACCGTTCTGGCCAGACTGCCGGCAGGCAACCTCAGGAAAGCCTCGACTTCATCGCAACTCTGGCCGATCTCAGTCGTCTTGATGACACGCAGGCGATCAGCCGGCACGAGATCGATGACACGTTGATTGTGATATCGCCAGTAATCCAGATAACAGGACAAGGGGTGCAGTCCGTTTTCACGCAGCACCGTCTCTTCCGGCGCATATTCATAGGGCGGCTTCCCGAATTGCAGCTCCATGTGTTCTCGGATGTGCGGTTTGCGCGACGTCATGAATTCCGGCTTGTTGAGCAGAAAGTTCATCATCGAGTCGGTCCAGGACAGGCAATCGCGAATCGTCAGGATGAAATGGGCTTCAGGGAATTCATCGACCAGCAATTCGATGACTTCGCCGTTGAGGTAGGAAGTGTCGAGTTCCAGTCCCAGCCGGCGGTCGCGGTGCCGCAGATAGGATCGCATTTCCTTATTGCTCAATCTGCCCATGCGATATGCCACTACCTTACGCGTAAGAAACCGGCTTTCGGGTTCATGGTCGGCACGGAATTTTTCCTTGAACATGTCGAAGAGGGAAACCGTGCCGGTGCGCGGCATGCCCACGACATAAACCTGCACCTGCCGTTCACGCAAAGGGAAAATGGCTTCAGGGCAGTGCTCGAGCAGCGGCGTCATCCAGTACCGGACTCGGCCAGGCAATTGTGATAGTCGAAGGTTCATGTCGTGTCGATCAGGATTGGTTTAAGGTACGGTCGATCCGGGTCCCGTTTCGGTTTCACGCACGATGCGCGCGGCAGCAGTGACCACCAACGGGACAAAGAACAGGATCTGCACCGATTTATACCGATATATCTCAGTACCGGATCGCGGGAAAGGGAGCATGCCTTTGCCTCCCGAAAAAGGTGCACATACATGCATAGCCAGAGAAACAGGCCGATCGCGCCAAGTTCGGACAAGGTCAGCATGTATTTGTTATGGACCGGCAGCGGCGATGTCAGTGTTTCCTTCTGCGGTTGAACTAGGCGCACCACTTCCAGGCGCCCGACCACCGGCACCATCGGCCTGCTTCCAGGTGCCACCCATTCGTTTTCCTGGAAACCGACAGGATATTGGAACAGGCTGGCTTCGGCGAATTCGCCGGGGCCGACGCCGACAATCGGGTGCGACAGGAAGAGGTCCGTCGCCAGACTGATCATCCGCAGTCGTGAATCGGTCGCGCCGTCATCGCCATGCATCACGCGTTCATAAATGGGAGAAGAAAGCGCCCCCAGCACCACCGCCATCAGCATCGTCATCAGCGCACCGGTCAGCCATGCCACCGGCGCGATCTCGCGGCGTTTCCACGCGATGACAAACACCAGCAGCAGCGCGAGCGCAAATGACATCCATGCAGAACGCGAAAACGACAGCAGGATCGCCACCGCGCTGG
>JAQSWC010000132.1 GCA_029266815.1 Paucimonas sp. | reverse complement strand
GCTGGTTCATTGCCATATCGCGCGGCAGGCGCACGCTCCGGAGAGAATGAACCCCGTGCTGCCGCCGGTAGTCGGAGACATTGTGATGAAGCTGCTCGCCAAGAACGCGGAAGATCGCTATCAAACCGTGGCGGGTCTGGTTGCAGACCTGGAACGCTGTCTGCGCGAATTGCACGAGACGGGGCGAATAGAGCGCTTCGAACTCGGCGCCAGCGATGCTGCCGACGTGCTGCGGCTTCCTCAGCATCTTTACGGGCGCGAATCCGATACCGAACAATTGCTGAACGCGTTCGATCGCGTAGCGGGCGGCAGTGCGGAAATGCTGCTGATTACCGGCTATTCGGGCATAGGCAAATCGGCCCTGGCCAATGAGCTGCAACGACCGGTGCTGGAACGCGGCGGCTACTTCGTGTCGGGCAAGTTCGACCAGTTCAAGCGCGGCGTGCCGTATTCGGCCATCAACGACGCCTTGCGCGAACTGGTGAGGCGCATCCTGTGCGAACCGGAAACCCGCATCGCGGAGTGGCGAGAAAAGCTGCTGAAGGCGGTGGGGCCGAACGGGCAACTGATGATCGACGTCGTGCCCGAGCTTGAATATGTCATCGGCAAACAGCAGCCTGCACCGCCGCCCAGCGCGGGACGCAACAGCTTCAATTACCTGATGCAGCAGTTCGTGGGCGCGTTTACCCGCTTCGAGCATCCGCTGGTGCTGTTTCTCGACGACTTGCAATGGGCGGATGCCGCGTCGCTGAAATTGATTTCGATCCTGATGAAAGGCCTGGAGAATCCCTGCCTACTGTTGATCGGCGCCTACCGCAGCAACGAGGTCGATGCAACGCATCCCCTGATGATGATGGTTCAGGAAGTCGGCCGGGAAGCGCCTGTGCAGGCGATCGAGCTCGCACCGCTCTCCGAGCACAGCACCAATGAATTCATCGCCGATACGCTGCGCACTACCTTGCCGGAAGCTGCGCCGCTGGCAGACCTGATTCATCGCAAGACACTGGGCAATCCCTTTTTCGTAATGCAATTCCTCAAGGCGATTCACGGCGAGGGACTGCTCGCGTTCTCCGCGGGCAGGTGGCGATGGGACATGGCGCGCATCAGGTCGCTGGCCATCACGGACAACGTAGTGGACCTGCTTACTCGCGAATTGCATCGGCTGTCCGCGCCGGTGCGGCAGATTCTCACGCTGGCCGCCTGCATCGGCAACCGCTTCGACGTCTCGGCGCTGGCCACCGTGAGCGAACAGGAGGAAGGCGAAGCCAGGCAGCAGCTTCAGTATGCGTTGAAGGCGAGCCTGATTGCGCAGGCGGAGCGAAGCCTGCTGCAGCCGGAAACCACGTCGAGCCAGTATGTGTTCATGCACGACCGTGTACAGCAGGCCGCGTATGAAGGCATTCCGGAAGAAGCGCGCAAGGCGGTGCACCTAAAGATCGGCCGGCTGCTGCTCAACAGCATGTCGATGGCGCAGGTGGAGGAGCATGTCTTCGACATCGTTCATCAGCTCAATCTCGGCCGCGACCTGCTTCAGGCCGAGCACGACCGCGACGAACTGGCCCGTCTCAATCTACAGGCCGCAAAGAAGGCGCGGGTGTCTGCGGCGTTCGACGTGCACCGCGAGTATGCGGATCTCGCGCTTGCTCTGGGCAGCGTGCCGGTATGGGCGGACAAGCGCCAGTTCATGCACGAGCTGTATATGGAATTGATCGCATCGGCGTTCGCGCGCGCGGATTACGCAGAGATGGAAAAGCTGTGCCGCATCGTCAGCAACAACAGCGCATCGCCGCAGGAAGCCATCGCAGCCAAGGAAATGCTGATCCGCTGCTACGGCGCGATCTACAAGCCCGTGGAACTGATGAACACGGGCGTCGAGATGATGAAGTTGGCCGGCGTACGCGTGCCACGCAAGCTGGGCGCCCGCCATGTGTGGGCCGCACGCATGCGCCTGTGGGCCGCGCTGCGCGGCAGGAATGTGCAGGATCTCGCCAATCTGCCCGCTGCCACCGACCCTCAGTATCTGCTGCAGCTACAGGCCACGATGGTTTTCCTTGCCTATGGCTTGACTTATCTGGCAGATTCGAAAATGGTGTTGTGGGCGGCGCTGGAGATGGTGCGTAAGTCATTGCGCTACGGCGTATCGCCACTGTGCGCTTACGCGTATGCCGTGCTGGGCCGCACCTACTCCGGGCAACTTGAGCAGCCGCTGCAGGGCTACCGCTTCGGCAAGGTATCGGCGGCATTGGGTGCGAAGCGCCAGTTGTCGGGAGCAATCGGCATCTTTAACGGCATCATCCGCCACCGCCGCGAGCACATCGCATCGTCCTTGCAGCCCTTGCTCGATACCTTTGTGAAGGCGATGGAGATGGGGGACCGCGCGGGTGCCATGGTGGCCCTGCAGTTTTCGGATGCAATCCGTTTCCAGTCCGGCGGCAAGCTTGAGGAAACGCTGACCGCACTGCGCCGCAATCTGGGCGTGTATCGCAAGATGGCGTATCCGGCCTTGATCGACGTGATGGTGCCGTGGACCCTGATGGTCAGCGAGATTTCCGGTCAGGACGGCAGCGACCTGGCAGAAGGACGGTCAATCGAAGACTATGCGGGGTCGCGCCGTGAAGCGAAAGATGCATGGGGCGTGTTCTACGTGCGCTCGGTTCAATGCATCGGCGACTATTACCTGGGGCGGCATGCGGCAGCGCTGGCCCATGCCGAGGAAGCCATGTCGCTGCCGGGATTCTATTACGGTACGCCGGCGTCGGGCACCCTGATGTTCGTGCATTCGTTGTCGCAGCTCGCGCTGTGCGGCATGGGGGTCGCCGGCAAGCGGCAAGGCCGGGCAAAAGTGGCGCAGACCCAGCGGCGTTTCCGCCTGTGGGCAAAGCATGCGCCGATGAACTACCTGCACAAGTGGCAGCTCGTCGAGGCAGAGCGCATGCGGCTCGCGGGAAATACGCTGAAGGCGGCACGCTATTACGAGCTGGCGGCCGGCGGCGCCCGGGACCACGGCTATCCCGGGGAGGAAGCGCTGGCGCATGAGCTGACGTTCCGCTTCTACATCGCACTGGGACGTGGCCTACAGGCGCGCATGCATTTCCAGCGCGCGCATGCGCTCTATCGTGAATGGGGTGCGCTCGCGAAATGCCGTGAACTCGAAAGCATGTATCCGGACCTGCTTGCTGACACGCTCACCGGCGGCAGCCTAATACGCGATGCGATGGGTCTCTCCGGCGGTCCCACCGATCAGCTTGATGTCGAAACCTTCATCCGCGCATCGCAAACGTTGTCTGGCGAAATCCAGCTCGATAAACTGCTCGAGAAACTGATGCGCCTGATGATAGAGAATGCCGGCGCGGAAAAGGGTTTGCTGCTGCTGCAGCGGGATGGCGTGCTGGCGATCGAGGCAATCGTGCGCGGCGAGCGTATCGACGTCCTGCAATCGCTGCCGGTGGAAAGCTCTAACGAGGTGAGTCCCGCCGTAATCAATTATGTAAGGCGTACACGCCAAAGCCTGTTGCTGGGAGATGCGCAGGCGGATGCGCGTTTCGGCAGCGATGCCTATATACGCCGCAACCGTTCGCGTTCCATTCTTTGTCTACCACTTCAAAAGCGCGGGGAACTGGTCGGCATTCTCGACCTGGAAAACAACCTCGCGGCGCAGGCATTTACCGCCGAGCATGCGGAGTTGCTGCAGGTGCTGTCCACGCAAATCACCATTTCGCTGGAGAACGCGACGCTGTACGATTCCCTGCTGAACCTGAGCCGCAATCTGGAGAAGCAGGTGGAGGAGCGCACGCGCGACCTAGTGATTGCCAAGGAAGCGGCTGAGGATGCGAACCGTGCCAAGTCCGAGTTTCTCGCGGTGATGAGTCACGAGATCCGCACGCCGATGAACGGCGTGCTTGGCATGATGCAGCTTGCGTTGGCCGATGCCGACACTCCCCAGCAACGCGAGCGCCTGGAAACCGCGCTGTATTCCGCGGAAGCTTTGCTGGCGATTCTGAACGACATTCTCGACCTGTCCAAGCTCGAGTCAGGCAACCTGCAGTTCGAGACCATCAACTTCGACCTGATCAAGACGGTCGAGAGTGTGGTGGCACTGATGTCTTCGCGCGCGCAGGAACGCGGGCTCTCCATTCATTTCGACAATGCGACCGGCCTGCCCCGTTATCTCTGCGGCGACGTGGCGCGCCTGCGTCAGGTGCTTCTCAATCTTGTCAGTAATGCCATCAAGTTTACTGAGAAGGGCGGCATCACGGTATCGGTGGAACATTGCGGCGAAAGCGATCAGGGCGTCAGCCTCTGCTTCGCGGTGGCTGACAGCGGCATCGGCATTGCGCCCGAAGTGCTGGGAAATCTGTTCCAGTCCTTCTACCAGGCGGACAGCTCCATTTCGCGCCGCTTCGGCGGCACCGGGCTGGGATTGTCGATCTGCCGCAAGATCGTCGAAGCGCAGGGCGGACGCATCGGGGTGGACAGCACCCTGGGTTCCGGCAGTCGTTTCTGGTTCGAGTTGCAATTTGCGAAAGGTATTGCGCCTGCTGCACTGAACCAGCCGGAAACGAAGAGAGCCGAAGCCGGAGCGGGATTGCGCATCCTGCTTGCGGAGGACAACGAGATCAACCAGAAGGTGGCCGTCGCATTGTTGCAGAAAGCCGGACACGAGGTTGTCGTGGCCAACGACGGCCGCGAGGCCCTCACACTATTAAAAAGGGATGCTGCTTTCGACGTAGTGTTGATGGATATGCACATGCCGGAAATGAACGGCCTGGAAGCCACCCGTGAAATCCGGCGCTTGGAGGGCACAGCATGCGGTGTGCCTATCGTGGCGCTTACTGCCGCTGGTTCGCTGTCGGATATACAACAATGCCAGGACGCCGGTATGAACCACTTCCTGGTTAAACCGTTCCGGATGGACCGGATGAACGCCGTCTTGAAGGAAATCGCTTCCGGTAGCACGGCTGCTGAAAGCCTTGTGTAGAGTGAAAGTTTAAGTGCCGGTTTTTGCCCATCAGCGAAACTAGGTAGGTTTTTCCCTTCTTTTCAACGTCTGAATTGCATCCCCGCCCTCGATAATTCCTATTAAGAAATTCCGGCTGCTGCCGTTAAGGGTAGCCCGCCGGAATCGCTCAAATCCGGGAGTGGACGATGGAAACGAACCAGGCAATGCGCAAGAATCTGTTTGTGGTCGAGGACGGGAAGCCCGAAGAGGCTCCCTCTGCAGCCGCCCCTTCCCAGAGCATTGATCTGAAGTCCATACGCGAAGCCATCGCTCGAGTAGAGGCCGAGGCGAAAGCCACGGTGGCTGCCGAGAACCGCGCGATTGCCGAAGCCCGCGCCCGCGCACTCGCGGAAGACCGCGCGCGAATCGATGCTGCCGCCGCCGCGGAAGCCTACCAGTCCGCCAGGGCAGCCGAAGAAGCCATCACGCTCAGCCGTGCGCGCCTGGAAGCGGAGCGCAAGGCACGCGCGGCCGCCGAAGCCCGCACCGTGGCCGTAGGTAGAGAGATCGCCGAGCTGCAGGCCCGCACCGAAGCCGACACGCAGGCCGGCATCATTGCCATAGAACGCGCAAAGGCCGAGCAGGAAGCGCGCCGCCGCGCTGCGGAGAAACTTGATGCGGAAGCCGAGCTCACCGCCAAGATGGAACAGGCTGCTGAAATACTGGCCCAGGAAACCGACAGCGCCCGCCGCCATGCGTCCGAGCGCATTGCTGCAGCCGCCGCCGCCAAGCATGAAGCAGAAGAGCGTGCACACGCGGAAGCCCGCATCGCCGAACTGGCACGTGCCCGCGAGCGTCTGGAAAAGGAAACGCGTCTTCGGGCAGAATCGGTTGCCGAAGCCAAGGGCAAGGCGCTCCAGGTGTCACGCGAGCGTCTGCATCAGGAAGAAATTGCGCTGGAATCTGAACTCAATCGCGTTCCGGCCGAGGTGCGCGCGCGTGAAGACGCTCGTGCGCGCGCCCTGACCGAGCAGGAACAGGAAGCGATTGCACAGGCAAGGG
>JAQSWC010000131.1 GCA_029266815.1 Paucimonas sp. | reverse complement strand
GCTGTCTGCGTCGTAGGCAGCCGGCGTCACAGGAATTTTTCCTTGAGCCCGGCGTTTAGCAAACTTCGGCTCGCCGCGGTTCATTTGCCGGTCATGGATTTCCGCCTTGATTTCGGCGCTCATGCGATCCTGCTCGTCACTACGTAATGTACGGTCTGCCGAAGCAATGCTCCAGCCCGAGCCCGAGGCGCTTGATCCTTTGGACAGGGTTCCGCTGGACTGCATATCCTTGCGCAATCCATCCTCCACCCGCACCTGCCGGGCGAAGTCGTGCTGCAGATCCGCCGACGTTGGCTCCGCACCTGCCGGTATGGAACTGGTCATCAACAAGGTAGCAATCGACAATAAGGCGGTTTTCATTTCATCCCCTGGAGCAGCAATGCTTCATTAAATGAAATGTATGACTTTCCGTCGATGTTATTTCTGTAACGCTCGTAACCGGACGTAACTTGAAGCCGGTATCTAACGAGTTTTTATGAGAAATCAAAGCCGATCAGGTCAATACGATCAGTGCAGAAGCCGTCCACACCCCATGAAAGAATTTCCCGTGCCCTGCGCGGCTCGTTGACCGTATAGCAGAACAATCCGTAGCCTTCTGCCTTGATGCTCTGCGCCATCTGCCTGTCGAGATACTTGTGATTGGTATGCACTGCTACCGCGTCCAAGTCTTTCAACTGCTCGCGCCAGTCGGGCGCAATCCGGTCCATGAGAAAGCCCCTAGGGATGTCCGGTGCCGCTTCCGCCGCGGCCTGCAGCGCATCGAGAGAAAAAGAGGAGAACAACGGCAGATGCAATGGATCGCCGAGGACGATTTCATCTTTGAACCAGTCTTGCGTCAATTCACCGACCACGCGGCCGGTCTCAACCTCGAAACCGTCCGTTGGCTTAATTTCGACGTTCATCCAGATGCCGTTGGCCCGGCAGAAGCGAACCACGTCCTCATACAGCGGCACGGGCTCGCCCGCAAAGGCCGGCGAAAACCAGGAGCCTGCATCCAGGCTGCACAACTCTACCGCATCGACATCACTGACACGGCCTGCTCCTTTCACCGTACGCCCAAGCTCCGGATCATGCATCAGCACGGGCACTCCATCGCGCGACAGCATGACGTCGAACTCCACCGCGCGAAAGCCATGGTGCAAGCCGCAACGCATGGCGGCCAGCGTGTTTTCCGGCGCGAGCTTGCCTCCGCCTCGGTGCGCAACGACTTTTGGATAAGGCCACATGGATTTCCTCCACTCCGGTCAATGAAGCGCAGTGTAATTCCTCATTCATCCGCCTTGAAGATTTCCTCGATCGGTTTGCCGAACAGCTTCGCAATGGCAAATGCCAGCGGCAGGCTCGGATCGTATTTTCCCGTCTCGATCGCATTCACGGTTTGACGCGATACCTTCAGAAGATCGGCCAGCGCAGCCTGGCTCCATCCCTGTTCACCGCGCAGTTCGCGCACGACATTCTTCATCGCGAGCACAACCCACGGGCAATCGAGACCGCGGCCCAGGTGCCGCCCATCAGCGGCCATATGACAAACATGCTTAGGCGCGGGAAACCCACGTTCTCGAGGAAGCCATAGGTAAACGTCACTCCAGCCGTCACGGCGAAAGCAATGGCGATGCATTCCAGCACCATCTTGCGAGCGTATTCGTCGACACGTGCTAGATGCCGCGCGATTGCCCATGCCGCGAGCAGCACGGGAAGCATCGGGGTCAACATCACTGCAGTCTTCAGAGCACCGTCGGGCATGGCGGGGCCGAACGTAAGCGCGCCGTAAAGCACGGCCGCGTAAAACATTAACGCGCCGCCCAACTCGCGCATGTACAGGGCGTTGATACGTTTCTCGTGGGTCATGTCACTCTTCTTTATGTAAAGCATACTTGACATCGTATGCACCTTTCGACGTCGTGTCAAGCAACCTTTACACATTCCCTTTTGCCGCCATGAAGCGGCGATTCACGCCGCTACGGCGCGGATTCGTCGCAAACCGTTTTTCCTCTATCCAGCTCTTCCGGAGAATCGCTGCATGTCTTACCCAGGAGCACACATGGCGTTCACACCTCTCATCGTCGCCCACACGATAGCCGCATCGGGCGCGCTCGCCGGCGGTGCGGCCCTGCTGTTCATGAAGAAAGGGAACCCGGTTCACCGGCTCGCAGGAAGGCTGTGGACGACACTGATGGTGTTCACCGCCCTGAGCTCGTTCTGGATTCGGACCACGGGCCACTTCAGCTGGATACACCTGCTGTCGGTCGTGACTCTGGTCTCGCTCGCCTACGCCATCCATGCCGCCATGCACGGCCGGATTCGCGTGCACCGGCAAACCATGGGCTTCAACTACATCGGCCTTGCCATTGCCGCCGCTTTCACCTTGCTTCCGGAACGCCCGCTGGGACATGCTCTCTGGCGAACGCTGGGATGGGCCTGATTCAACTATCAAAGGAGAGAAACATGCCGTTCAAGAAAACCCTCGCCATGTCAGCCCTCATGTCTGCCCTCTTCGCCAGCGCATGCGCTGTCGGCGGCGAACCGGCCGCGTCGTACGAGGTAGGCGTCACCGAACGCGGCTTTACGCCGCAAGCCATTCACTGGCGCGGCGAGGAACAGCATCTGCTCCGTGCCGTGGTCTGGTATCCGGCTGAAGAAAATTCGAACGAAGTGGAGCAGACAGTCGGTCCTCCGGGAATGCCGCTCTTCAAGTTGGGCGCCGCGGCACCGGATGCCACGCCTGCCTCCGCTCCGGCAAAGTTTCCCCTGGTCCTGCTGTCTCACGGCATGGGCGGCGCGGCAGGCCAGATGGCGTGGCTTGGCCGCACACTGGCCGCACAGGGCTACATCGCCGTGGCGGTCGACCATCCCGGCAACAACGCGCGTTCCCCGCATACGATGGAAGGTTTCTCGCTGTGGTGGGAAAGGGCCAGCGACATCAGTGCCGCGCTCGATGCCATGCTGGCCGATCCCGTCTTGGGCGTGCGGATCGATGCGGGCCGCATCGGCGCAGCCGGCTTCTCGCTTGGCGGCTACACCATGGTCGTGCTCGCCGGCGGCATTACCGAGCCTGCGCGCCTGCGCGCCTATTGCGCAACCGCCGCAGACCGCGCCACGTGCTCGTCGCCACCGGAATTTCCCGGGCTGGTCGAAGCAATACGCAAGCGCCTCGACGAAGATGCCGCCTTCCGGCACGCTTTTGGCGAGGCATCGCGCCCGCGCAGGGACAGCCGCATCCGCGCCGTCCTCGCAATTGCCCCTTCGCTGGGGCCGGCATTCGCGCCGGAAAGCCTGAAGGCCGTTTCGCTGCCCGTTGCGCTCGTTTCAGGAGATGCCGATGCCGTAGTGCCGCCGAAGGTGAATGCCGAGTATTTCGCATCCGTGATTCCTGGCGCCGGCTTAAGCCTGTTGAAAGACGTCGGACATTACTCTTTCCTCGCAAGCTGCACGGGCAACGGCAAGGCCAGGTTGCCAATGCTGTGCATCGATCCACCGGGAATCGAGCGCGACGACGTGCATGCGAGGACTTCCGCCCTTGCGGTGCGGTTCTTCAATGAGGAATTGAACAAGTCAGGGCCAAAGGAGGCTTCCAGATGAAAGAACCCAACCGCGACCTTTACCGCGAAGCGGCTCGCAGGGCGGAGCGCAAGCTCGGCTTCCTGGTTCACCTGTGCATTTATGTCCTGGTCAACGGCGCACTGCTCGCCTTGAACTACTCGCAGCATGCCGGCGTGCCATGGGCTGCCGCGCCGCTGCTGGGGTGGGGAATCGGGTTACTATTCCATGGACTGTCGGTTTTCATGCGCACCACCAGCGCTGCATGGAAACGCAGAATGATCGACCACGAATTGAAGAAACTATCTCCCGACGCATGAACCAGGCTCTGAATACCGCCGAACGCCCGCTGCCTTATAGGCTGGCATCGGCGCTCGTCTTCCTAGCGGCGCTCACGGTATTTGCCGCCTTGATCGTCACCCATGTGCTCAAGGTCGGCGACAGCTTCTTGCAGAACCTGGTGTTCTCCGCCTGCATCTGTACCGTGACAGTCGTCTCCATCGAAACGGGGCGCCGGCTCCTGTGGCGAGGCCGGCGTGCGCCGCCAATGGGCTTGGCGCTACTGATCCTGGCTTCGGTCTTGCTGGCCTACCTGCTCGGCAGCGCAGTGGCTGCCCTCCTCCTCGGACTGCCGCCAGACCAGGTAATCGAGCACCAGACCCGCAACTTCGCGTCGATCTTCCTCTTCACTCTGCTGGCGTCCGCGCTTCCGACCTGGTTCTTCGCCAACCGCGTGCGCCTGGCCGAGCTCGCAGCACAGGCCGAAGCGGAAAAAGCGCGTGCCGCCGCAATCGAACGGCAGGCGATGCAGACCCAATTACAACTGCTGCAGGCGCAGATCGAGCCCCACATGCTGTTCAACACGCTCGCCAACCTGCAAGGCCTGATCGCCATCGATCCGACCCGCGCGCAGCACATGCTCGACCAGTTGATCCAGTACCTGCGCGCAACGCTGTCTTCTTCCCGCGAGACGCACACGACGCTGTCCCGCGAGTTCGAGCTCATGCAAGCCTACCTCGGCCTGATGTCGGTGCGGCTCGGCAGGCGGCTTTCCTATACCTTGCGCTTGCCCGAGACACTGAAGGAGATTGCCGTGCCGCCGATGCTGCTGCAACCCCTGGTGGAAAACGCGATCAAGCACGGAATCGAACCGAAGGTCGAGGGCGGTAGCGTCGATGTTGAGGCAAGCAGGGAGGATTCATCGTTGAGATTGAGGGTTACCGACAGCGGCCTAGGGCTTGCTCATTCGCTCCCCGGAAGGCAGGGCGAATCCATCGGCCTGGCCAATGTCCGCGAGCGCTTGCAGGCCTTGTTCGGTTCGCGATCGTCCTTCACGCTGTCGCCGAACGATCCGGCCGGTGCCGTCGCGACCATCGTCATCCCGCTATGAATGCTCATGCTCCCCGCGCACTGATCGCCGAGGATGAACCGGTCCTCGCGACCGCGCTTGCGAATGCCTTGCATCGCCTGTGGCCCGGCTTGCAGATCGCCGCCGTCGCCGAGAACGGAATCGAGGCGGTCGAGGCGGCACTTCTCCATCAGCCCCAGTTCCTTTTTCTGGACATCACGATGCCCGGCAAGACGGGCCTGGAAGTCGCCGAGGAACTGGCGGAAGAATGGCCGGCCGGCGCGCCGTTTCCCCTGATCGTATTCGTCACCGCGTTCGACGAATACGCCCTGCAGGCGTTCGAACACGCTGCCATCGACTATGTGCTGAAACCCGTCAGCGATGAGCGGCTGAAGAAAACCCTGGACCGGCTGAAAACCAGGCTGGCGTCACAGCAGACCGGCGAAGGAGAACTGTCGCGTGCCATCGCCCGCTTGCAGCAGCTGGCTCCACTTCCGGCGACGGAAAGGCTGTCGATCATTCGCGCCGGCGTCGGCAACCAGGTCAGGATGATTCCGGTGGAGGAAGTTCTGTACTTCGAGGCGGCAGACAAATACGTGAACGTCGTCACTGCCGAAGGCGACTACCTGATCCGCGCCAGCCTGCGCGAATTGCAGCCGCAGCTCGATCCGCAACGCTTCTGGCAGGTTCACCGCGGCACGATCGTCAACGCCGGCTGCATCCAGGCCGCACTGCGCGATGAAACGGGGAAGCTGTCGCTGTCGCTGCGCAACCGCACCGAAAGACTGACGGTGAGCCGAGTCTATGCGCACCGCTTCAGGCAGATGTAGATCTTATTGATCCAACATTGGTTAAATGAATTTCCTTCCCCTTCAAGGGGAGGGCTAGGGTAGGGATGGGTTGTAACGCTCAACGAAGAAAACCCATCCCCATCCCAACCTTCCCCTTGAAGGGGAAGGAGGAGTTACGACAAACCGATGCCAGATCGAGAAATGGCCCCCAATGCCAGCACCGCATTGGTACCGCCGAAGGCAAACGAATTCGACAAAGCGACACGCGTATCCATGCCGCGCGCCCGATTCGCCACGTAATCGAGATCGCACTCCGGATCGGGCATGTGCAGATGCATCGTCGGCGGCGCTTTCTGCTCTTTCAGTGCGAGAACCGTGATCGCGCATTCGAGCGCACC
>JAQSWC010000130.1 GCA_029266815.1 Paucimonas sp. | reverse complement strand
CGGGCAGACGCCATGAAAGGGAGCAAGGAGAGAGGTATGGCCGATTCTAGCAGGCGGAAAGGCAGTCTCGATCACTCAGTGAAGCATTTGACCGAGGTGTAATCATGATTTCGTCGATGACGGTTGCCTGGACAGCAGTGTTCAGCGCCAGGAAGACATGCCCTATGCCCGGCATGCCGATGTTTTTCGCTCCCGGCAAGAAAGCGGAATCCTGCGGCGCGATGATATTGTCATGATGCGAATACACCGAAACGACAAGCGTGCGAATCTCAGCAGTTTCTCCCCCTGCCAGGCGCCGCAGCCATTCTCCAACGGGTTGTGCACCGCGCTCGCCCGCTCTCGCCATCTGTGCGGCATTCAGGCCGGTCGCATGATTGGCCAACGCCGTGCCGTGGTGCGGTGTGCCGAGGGTAATGATTTTCGCGATGTGTCCCGCTCCGTGGGCGCGAACATAGGCGCGCATCGCGAGCCCTCCCATGCTGTGTGCAACGACGACCAGTTTTTCACAGCGGTGAGTGCCGCATATGGCTTCGATCCGGGCATGGATTGCCTGCGCGTAGGAATCGATGTCGGCAAAGACCGGCTCCATGTTCACCGTGTAATGGCTGATGCGGCGGCGCTTCAGCACGCGCGAGAAAGGCCGCCAGTAGCCGCTGTTGCAGCCATACCCGTGCACGAGCAGCACCGGCAAGGTTTCGGAGTCCGGATAAACGACTCCATTGAACGTGCGGAAAGGCATGAGCCACGAGGAAGTCAGCATCGTGGCCGCATACTCACATAGAACGAGACGTATAGTCTGCAAGTGACTAATCTGCATTGACGGCGGTGTTTCGCTGCGATGCTTCCAGGCTATCCGGAAATTATTGGCAGTGATCAAGAAACGTACCACCAGCACTGCACCGCCTCCCATGGCAGCAGAGGCGGCAGTCGATAGCTGCATGAACGTAAACCCCGCGTAGGCAATGCCGGCCGCCGCGGCAAGCTGCAGCGCAAGCAGCAGCAAGGTCAGCCGGACGATCATTTCGCGGCAGGCGAAACCGGCCCTTCAAATACCAGGCGCGTGCCCGCCAGGCGGTCGTGAAGAAACTGGCGATGCTTATCCAGAAAGACGGTACATGCCCAAAGCGTGAAGCCGGCCGCGATCAAACCGAGGCTGGGCCAGCGGCTTATCTCCCAAAGGTGAGCAGCAACCAATGCGGGTAGGAACCACATCCAGGAAAGCAGATATCGCAACATCGCCCTGTTGGTTCGAACAGGGCCGCCTTCGGTAGAAACCAGCCTGATCCTCCAGGTTTTCATTGCCAGCGTCTGGCCGGTCTTGCGCCAGCAGTGGACAAAATAGGCTCCGAGAACGATGAAAACCCAGATTTGTCTTGCCAATGGAAGCAAAGGCCACTGGACATCTCGTGTCGCCAGTTCGAACACGAGCACGGCTGCAAAGAGTACACCGAAAAGAAGGAGCGATTCATAGACCATCACCACCAGGCGGCGGGTCAGCGTAGGCGTAGCAAGGTTCAACGGGGTTCCTGCGGACTGATTGATGTTGGCAGCACGGGTTTATCGACCGGTTTGATAGACGGAAACGCGGGCTTCGCGGCCAGGCCCGGTTGGACCGAACGCGCCAGCACAGGCTTGGGAGTGGCCTTGATCGGAGCAACGGTTTTTGCCGGCGGCTGGATGGGCAGGTTGGCAACATGCTTTTTCGGCCGAACCTTAGCTGCAAGCTCTTGTTTCTGCTCTTCAGGAAGCTGTTGGTACTGTTCCCACCGGACCGATTTCTTCTCGGGATCAACCTTCTTCGTCTTCGTGTAGTTTTCGCGCGCGATTTTCCGCTGCTCCGGCGTCAATCTCACCCAGTCGCGCATCCGCTCCTGCACGCGCTCCTGCTCCTCCCGGCGCATCGAGGCGAAACGGTTGCCTATCTTCAGCCATTTTTCCCTGCGGGATGCATCCATCCCGTCCCATTCGCGAGCAAGAGGTGCCAATGCATGCTGCTGGGCAGGTGTCAGATTCCGCCATAAAGGTGCGGTCGGAGGTGTCAGAACGGAGAGTGGCGAGCTATTTGTTGCCGGAGGAGTGCCGGCCGCAAATGCAGCGCCGGTCAGTAAAAGCAAAAATGCTCCAAGACTCTTGGCAACACGTCTTCGGCAGATGGTATTTCCGGTAAGGCGCGTCATTCGTCCCGCTTGAGAAGATAGGCATTGAAGCCATGGTCCAGATAAGCCGAGATCGGGAGTTCGTCGACCAATACTTCGGCATCGAGATCGGCTGCTTCTTCAATGCGCTGCTGCTCTTCGTAATGATAGAGACCGACCAAGCCGAGAGTGCAGACAATGAGAGGCAGAGCCAGGCCCATGCGGACGACCCATGAAACCGGTTCGCTCAGGAAACTGCCGACATGGCCGGCAAGATTGCGTTCCGTCACAACAGCGCGCATCGGTACGTCAGCTTTCTTGCGCGCCAATGCAACGCGTCGCGCAGCCGCCAGTCTCTCGCCGGTGTCGTCGGGCAGATGGTTCAGATTTTCATTCAGCGCATGGCGCAGTTTGAAAGCAAAGTCGATTTCGTTGCTCATAGGTAAATTCCTTTTGCCTTCAGCGCTTGAGCCAAGGCCTGGGTGGCACGTGAACAGTGCGTTTTGACACTGCCTTCGGAACATCCCATTGCAGCCGCCGTTTCGGCTACATCCATCTCCTCCCAGTAACGCATCAGGAAGGCCTGCCGTTGACGTGTCGGCAGGTTTTGTACCGCTTCATCTATCAGGGCCAGGACTTGCGCCCGCTCAAGCTTGTCCGCGCCGGATTCATATATCGAATTGGTTTCGTCCCCAGCAAAGCTTTCGAGGGGATCAAAGTCGTCATCGGCTGTAGACTCGTTTCCCATGCCGGAAAACAGGGTTACCCAGGTATTACGAACTTTCTCGCGCCGGAAGAAATCGTGGATCGTATTCTGCAAAATACGCTGAAAAAGTAGCGGTAATTCCGCTGCGGGGCGATCTCCGTATTTTTCCGCCAGCTTGATCATCGCGTCTTGAACAATGTCCAAGGCCACCTCGTCGCGCCGTACTGAATACACCGCTTGTTTGAAAGCCCGGCGTTCTACGTCTTGCAAAAAATCGCTTAGTTCTTTTTCGGTTGCCATTCGATGCGGCGCGCTCTTCAGCGGCGTCCGTGAAGACGGACGCGGGCCCGGTTCGCGGAAGACCGGGCAATTTCAAAATAGTGCGCATCCTAGCAAAAAATGCATTGGCTGTGGACACTTCTTCGCCAAAATCCTTGATTTCAAAGGCTTTTAGCAGAATTTTACTTGACCGTCTTGGTGCAACGCAGTAACGTATCGTTCCCTTCGCACGGTTGAAGGGATGTCTTTTCGCTTCGCTCATAACGCCTTTCGACAAAGACGCGCTTTCACAATTTAAAGCTGTTTGCTCCAACCCGCGCCACAAGCGCGAGAAATTGCAGCGTTTTCATAGTAACCCCGGCTGAACGAGTCGCGTTTAGCGTCGTTTCGAACCGCCCTACGGTGGCGGCAGAAAAGCGGCGTGACCGCACAAGGAAGGGAAGCCCCGGCGCTATAAGAACGCCCGATTTCGCCAGGCGAGAGCATCCGATCAATCTCCAATGGACCTTGAAAGGAACGTAGCAATGACTACAGAACTCACGGGCGCGGAAATCGTCGTGCGCTGTCTGGCCGAGGACGGCGTCGAACACGTGTTCGGCTATCCCGGCGGCGCAGTGCTCTACATTTACGACGCCATCTTCAATCAAGACAAATTCCAGCATATTCTCGTTCGCCACGAGCAGGCCGCCGTGCATGCCGCCGATGCCTATTCGCGCAGTTCGAACAAGGTCGGCGTCGCCATCGTGACCTCCGGCCCAGGCGTGACCAATGCAGTCACCGGCCTCGCCACCGCCTACATGGACTCGATTCCGATGGTGGTGATCTCCGGCCAGGTACCGTCGCACGCGATCGGCCAGGATGCATTCCAGGAATGCGACACGGTCGGCATCACCCGGCCCTGCGTGAAACACAACTTCCTCGTCAAGGACGTCAAGGATCTGGCTGCGACGATGAAGAAGGCTTTTTATATCGCCAAGACGGGCCGTCCCGGCCCGGTGCTGGTCGATATTCCCAAAGACATCACTGTCCACAAATGCGCATTCGAGTACCCGCAGGAAGTTGAGATGCGTTCGTACAAGCCGGTGGACAAGGGCCATGCCGGCCAGATCCGCAAGGCGGTGCAGTTGCTACTGGCAGCCGAGCGTCCGATGATCTACACCGGCGGCGGTGTGATTCTCGCCGATGCGGCGCCTGAGCTGAACAGGCTGGTCGACAAACTCGGTTTCCCCTGCACGAACACGCTGATGGGCCTGGGCGCTTACAAGGCATCGAGCGACAAATTCGTCGGCATGCCTGGCATGCACGGCACCTACGAAGCCAACATGGCGATGCAGCACTCGGACGTGATGATCGCCATCGGCGCTCGCTTCGACGACCGCGTGATCGGCAACCCCAAGCACTTCTCGCAGCATCCGCGCAAGATCATCCATATCGACATCGACCCGTCTTCGATTTCCAAGCGCGTGAAGGTTGATATTCCTATCGTCGGCAATGTCAAGGAAGTGCTGCAGGAACTGCTTGCGCAACTCGACGCGAGCGACGCCAAGCCGAACCAGCAGGCGCTTGCCACATGGTGGAAGCAAATCGACGAATGGCGCGGCCGCGAATGCCTGAAATACCCGACTTCAAAGGAAGTGATCAAACCGCAGAGCGTGGTCGAAAAGCTGTGGGAAGTAACGAACGGCGATGCTTTCATCACCTCCGACGTCGGCCAGCACCAAATGTGGGCCGCGCAGTACTACCGCTTCGACAAGCCACGCCGCTGGATCAATTCCGGCGGCCTGGGCACGATGGGCGTCGGCCTGCCGTACGCGATGGGCGTACAGATGGCTAATCCCGGAGCGACAGTGGCCTGCATCACGGGTGAGGCATCGATTCAGATGTGCATACAGGAACTTGCTACCTGCAAGCAGTACCACCTCACGCCGAAGATCATCCTGTTGAACAACCGTTTCCTCGGCATGGTGCGCCAGTGGCAGCAGATCGATTACGGATCGCGTTATTCCGAGTCCTACATGGATTCACTGCCGGACTTCAATAAGCTTGCAGAATCCTTTGGCCACGTCGGTATGAAGATCGAGAACCCAAATGACGTGGAAGGAGCGCTGAAGGAAGCCTTCGGCATGAAGGATCGTCTCGTGTTCATGAACTTCATCACCGATCAAACCGAGAACGTCTGGCCGATGGTCAAAGCGGGCAAGGGCTTGACCGAGATGCTGCTCGGCTCGGAGGACCTCTAACATGCGCCATATCATTTCCGTATTGCTCGAAAACGAAGCGGGCGCGTTGTCGCGCGTAGTCGGGCTGTTCTCCGCGCGCGGTTACAATATCGAAACCTTGACAGTGGCGCCGACCGAAGACCCGACGCTGTCGCGCATGACCATCGTGACCAGCGGTTCCGACGACATCATCGAGCAGATCACCAAGCACCTAAACCGCCTGATCGAAGTCGTGAAAGTGGTCGATCTCACTGAGGGCGCGCATATCGAGCGTGAGCTCATGCTGATCAAGGTGAGGGCGGTCGGCAAGGAGCGCGAAGAGATGAAGCGCACTGCGGACATCTTTCGCGGCCGCATCATCGATGTGACCGAGAAGACCTATACGATCGAGCTCACCGGCAACAAGGGCAAGCTCGACGCCTTCATCGATTCGATAGACCGCACCGCGATTCTGGAAACCGTGCGCACCGGTGGCTCGGGCATCGGACGCGGCGAACGCATTCTCAAAGTTTGAGTATCGAAGTGATTGGGAAAGACGTTGCGCTGCAGTGTCTTTTCCGCAGAAAAATCAATTAACTTAGTTAGGAAGAAAATGAAAGTTTTTTACGACAAAGATTGCGACCTGTCCATCATCAAAGGCAAGAAAGTGGCCATCATCGGTTACGGTTCGCAAGGACATGCTCACGCACAGAACCTGAACGACTCCGGCTGCAAAGTGACCGTGGGTCTGCGCAAAGGTGGCGCATCGTGGAAGAAGGCTGAAGGCGCCGGCCTGAAAGTAGCGGA
>JAQSWC010000129.1 GCA_029266815.1 Paucimonas sp. | reverse complement strand
TCCGGATAAATAATTAGCCGATTCGTTCCAGCGAAAGCGGAACGCTCCTGGCGAAAGACCCACAATAACGATGCGCTCGTTTCAGTTGAAGCCGGGCCTGGTAACTTTCTTGGTGCTGTCGAGCCGGCGGCTCAATTCCTCGATATCCCGCGCAGACAGCACGCCTGCGGTTTCCTTGAGACGCAAACCCGCGATCAGATAACTGTAAAGAGCATCCGCGTAGTTCTGCCTTGCTTCGTATACCGCGCGCTGGGCATCCAGCACATTGATCATGCTCATAATGCCCTCTCCATAGCCTTTTTGCGCAAATTCGAGCGAGCGCAAGGCGGACACAATCGCGGCCTTTCGCGCATTCAGCGCCGCCACACCTGCGATCATGCTCATGTAGCTCGAATGCGCACGTTGCACAATGTCGCGGCTAGTGCCATGACTGTTCTCGGTTTCCTGCGCGGAGCGGTGCTTCGCTTCGCGCGCCGCGGCTGACATGCCCCCGCCGCTGTAAATCGGCACCGACAACACCAGCATCGCGCTGAGGCCGCTCTGGTAGACGGTATCGGGAACCGCGGCGCTGTAAGTCCTTCGTTCGTAATTGTCCGTATAGCTCAGGCGGCCGGAAAGCCTTGGCCAATGCTCTTTTGCCCTGCCCTTCGCATTTTGATAGGCATCGTCCGCCCTCAGTTTGGCAATGCCGATTTCCAGATTGTTCTGAATTGCCGAATCTACCCACTGTTTCATGTCCGCAGGTACCGGCGGATTGGCCGTGAAATCGTCCGGCAAAGCGGAGAGGCCGTCATGATCCTGCCCGCTGATGCCCTTCAGCGAATCGAACAAGACGTTCAGGTTATTTTTCGCCACGATAGTATCCGCCGATGCGGCATCCAGCGCGGCTTGCGCTTCCAGCACATCCGTTCCCCTCGCGGAGCCCGCGTCGTACCGCATCGTTGCGGCCCTCAGGCGAAGGCGAAAGGCATTCTCGGCCGACTCCGCCGCCTCGAGCTTGGCGCCCGCCGTGAGTGTTTGAAGATAGACATCGGCAGTGCGCATGATGAGCGACTGTCTGGCACGTTCCCATTCCAGAGTCGCGAGCCGTGCGGCTATCTCTCCGCGCCGGGTGTCGTGCCGTCCCGGAAAATTGATCAGGGGCTGGGTCAAGGTAACGCTGTAGCCAGGACTGTCATTGTCGATGACATTTTCGATATTGACTGCAAAAGGATTGGACGACTCGGCTTTCGAGATACGCCGCGCCTTTCCCAACGTACCCTCGGCATTGATATTCGGCAGCAGCCTGGCCTTGGCAACGTTTGCCGCTTCCTGC
Source organism: Paucimonas sp. (assembly GCA_029266815.1). Lineage (GTDB taxonomy): Bacteria > Pseudomonadota > Gammaproteobacteria > Burkholderiales > Burkholderiaceae_D > JAQSWC01. Next base: position 6,192 of record JAQSWC010000129.1, on the reverse strand, counting down.
CCGGCGAGGTAAGCCGATTCGGCCGCCTTTATCCGGTAATCGTTTTTCAACGCGAGCGAATAGACGTCATAAAGCGACTCTGCCGATGCCGTTCCCGCACAGAGCACGCAGAACGCCGCAAAAAAAATCTTCCTGTTCACAAGCGGTTCCCCATTCCAAATGACTTGCCCACTTCCGCCAACCTCACGAAACCTGGGGAGCAGAGCTGCTCCGCTTCATCGACCTGGCGGCTTTGAACAGCCGCTCACGCGCCGATTCGATACTGTCGTAGAAGGTCGGCACCACCAGCAGCGTCAGGATGGTGGACGTGATCGTGCCGCCGATGATGGCTACCGCCATCGGTCGATAGAACTCACCGCCTTCACCGACACCAATAGCGACCGGCAACATGCCCGCAATCAGCGCGAAAGTCGTCATCAGGATCGGGCGCAGACGCTTGCGTCCCGCATGCACCAGCGCATCTTCGCGGCTCAATCCTTCTGTTTCCTCCTTGCGCGCCGCATCGAGCAGCAGGATGGCGTTTTTGGCTACCAACCCCATCAGCATGATCACGCCGATGAAACTCATCAGATTCAGCGTACCGCCGGTCAGTAGCAGCGCCAGCACGACACCGATCAGGCTCAGCGGCAGTGACAGCATCACGCCCAGAGGTGCGGTGAAGGAGCCGAACTGCATCACCAGAATCAGGTACATCAGCGCGATGCCCATGACCAGTGCGATCGCCATTTCGGCAAATACTTCCTGCTGGTCGCGCGATGCACCGTCAAGCTTGATGCCGTAGCCGGGTGGAAAATCGATGGCTTTCGCCAGGGCTATGGCCGCCGCCGTGACCTCGCCGGACGAGCGGCCCTGCGCATTCGCGGATACCGTAATCATCCGTTTTCCATCGACGTGCTGGATCTGGGAAGGACCTTTGCCCATGGTGATGGAAGCGATCTGGTCGAGGGGCACCAGCGCATTGCCGTTGCCGACCGCAATCGGCAGGCGTTCGATATTTTCCGGATCGAGCCGGTCGTCCGGATGCAGCCTGACCGCAACGTCGCGCGATTCGCCCGTAGGATCGACCCAGTCGCCCACTTCAATACCTGCAAATGCCACGCGCAGAGCCTGCGCCGCATCGTTGACCGAAATGCCGAGTGAATTCGCTAATCCCCGGTACAGCTCTATCTTCAGTTCGTCTTTCGGCCCCTGTTCTGAAAGGCCCACGTCGACTGCGCCCGGAACCCCGCGGAAGCGCTCCATGAAACTGTTGGTGATTTCCATCAGCTTTCGCGAATCGGCGCCATAGAACTGAACCTGCACGGGCTTCTGCCCACCGTTGTTCATGTCCTCCAGAACCACGTACTCAGCGCCGATCAACTGCGACATCAGTTTCCGGACATCGGCGGCGATCTCGCTGCTCGAACGCTTGCGCTCGGTGCTCTTGCCGATATTCACGTAGATGCGGCCGCCGCCGGGATTAACCGCGCTGTCGGTTGCCACGGTCTCCGGCACCGAACGCGCCAACTCCGCAGCCTTGTCCACCTTCAGCCTCGCGTAATCAATGCTGGAACTCGGCGGCGTGCGCACATCAATCACCATCACGTTGCTGTCCGACACCGGAAGAAAGCTTGATCCGCCAAACATCGCATGAAGCACGATTGCGCCGATAAGGCTGGCGATCGCGATCATCGTCATCCAGATCCGGTGATGCAAGGCCCAAGCAATCACGTTGCCATAGCGGTCGGACTGCCGGTCGAACCACTCGTTGAAACGTGCCAGCACTGCACTCAACCCGCGTTTCGGCTGAAGATGATGTTCCGGCGGATCGCCCCAGTAGGCCGACAGCATCGGATCGAGCGTGAATGAAATAAAAAGGCTGACCAGCACCGAGCTGGCAACGGTGAGCGCAAACGGCCGGAACCACTCGCCCGCGACGCCCGGCATGAAACCTACGGGCAGGAAAACCGCGATGATGGAAAACGTGGTGGCCGCCACCGCCAGGCCGATCTCACGAGTGCCGACACTCGCGGCGGTACGCCTGTCAAGTCCTGCTTCCATATGGCGAACAATGTTTTCCCGCACCACGATCGCATCGTCGATCAGCACGCCGATTGCAAGGGACAAGCCCAATAACGTCATGAAGTTGAGGGTAAAGCCGCAGAGCCACACCGCAATGAACGCGGCCATAACCGATGTCGGCAAACTGAGTGCGGTGATCGTCGTTGAACGCCAGGAGTTGAGGAAGACATACACGACCAGGATCGTAAGGCCTGCGCCGAAGATCAATGCATGAATCACGTTGTAGAGACTGTTTTCCGCCTGCTCGCCGCCATCCCAGGTAATGGCCAAACTGGTGCCCTTGGGCAGCGTCTTGTTGATCTCCGCTACCAGCATCCGTGTGGCTTCGGCGATGGATACCGTGCTCGCATCGCGCGAGCGGGTAATGAAGAGGCCGACGTTCGGATTGCCGTTGCGGAGGCTGACACTGTCGAGTTCGGCGAAGGCATCCACGGTTTGCGCCACCTGCCCCAGCCTTACGATCCGGTCGCCTTCGCGCTTGACGATGATTTGCTGAAAATCGGCTGGAGACTCTATACGCCCGACCAGCCGAATGCTTTGCTCTTCGAGCCGACCCTGTATCTTGCCCACCGGCGCCGTGGTGTTCTGATTGCGCAGTGCGTTGACAATCTCTGCCACCGAGACGTTGTATTCCCGCATTTTCTGTGCATGCAGAAGCACGCTCAATTCGCGCCGAAGCGCGCCGCTCACATTGACGGTGGCAACGCCGTCGATGGCCCTGAACTTGTCGGCCAGTTCGTCTTCAGCCAACCGCGATATATCGCTGTGCGTCTGCGAAGTGGAGGACACGGCCAGATTCATGATCGGCTGCGCGGACGGGTCGATACGCTGCAATATCGGCTCCCGCATTTCTGTCGGCAGCTTGTAGCGTACGGCGGCAATGGCGTTCCTTACCTCATCCGAAGCTTCCACCATGTTCTTTTGGAAGTTGAACTGGATGAAGATATTGGCATTACCCTCGTTAGCGGTGGAACGTATCTGGTAAATGCCGGAAATGCTCTGAAGGGATTTTTCGACGCGATCGACGATCTCGCGTTCCACCGTTTCCGGCGACGCCCCAGGATAGGGGATATTCACCGAAAGAAAAGGCTGCTGCACGTCCGGAATCTGATTGACGCGCAACTTCTTCAGAGCGAGCAATCCCAGGCACATCAAAGCGATGATGATGACCACCATCGCAACCGGGCGCCTGATGCTGAAATCGGAAAGAAACATGTCTACGGATTCCTTTGGAGAGGCGCCGAGGCCGTGGCTGGCTCCGTCGCGGCGGCGAACCGGACTTGCTGTCCCTCTTTTAGCGTCGGAACCGGGTTGCGCACAAGTTGGTCGCCGCTTTGCAGGCCAGAGCGCACGGCGTAGTTGCCACGGCGGGGGTCACGCTCTCCCACTTCAAGGGACACTTTTTGCAATGTGCCGTCCTTCACCCGCCATGCGTAGGCCTTGCCCGCTTGGCGGAGCAGCGCCACTTCGGGAACCATAAGCGCACTGGAAGTATCCGCATCGACTCTTCCCTCCGCATATACCCCTGTTACCCCGGGGCGCTTGTCACCGACAAAGTCGACCAGCACTTCAACCTGCCGCGTCACCCCGTTTGCCGCAGGATCGACCCGCCTGACCTTTCCGGAAAAACGATTTTCCTGCTGGCCGTTGGTCCAGAAATTCACTGCCTGGCCGACCTTGACCGTGCTCGCGTCGTCGGCGGATATCAAACCCTCGAAACGCACGCTTGAGGGGTCAATCACCTTCACCAGCGCCATGCCGATCTGCACCGTGTCGCCGGCTGAAACGGCACGCTCGCTGACAACGCCATCGAAGGGCGCACGGATCAACGTGCGCTGCGATTGCTGACGCGCCTGTGCGACTCGGGCCTGCGCAGCCACCAGGTCGCTGCGGGCGCTGTGGTAACGGATTTCAGCATCTTCCACTTCCTGCTTGGAAGCGAGATTTTCACCCAGCAGCTTTTTCAGTCGCATGAACTGGCGCTCCGACTGGTCGCGTGCCTGCGTGAGCGCACGCACGGATTCCTCCGACGAAGTCAGGTTTTCACGGACCGAGCTATCGTCCAGACGAATCAGGAGGTCGCCCTTTTTTACTTTCTCACCGTTTTCCTTCAAGACCTGGAGAACGAAAGACGATACTTCCGCACGCAAATCCGCACGGCGTTCCGGCTCGACGGAACCGGTGATGACGACTCCGGATGAGCGCGCGTCATTGCTGACCACGACGACATCTTCGGAGGACAGCAGCATGGTATGTTCAGCTGCCGCTGAGCTGTTCTTCTTTTCGGCTTCCGCACCCTTGCTTCCGCAGCCTGTCAGGACCAGGGCGCTGCAAAGTACAATGAAAGTTCGACGCAACATGAGGCTATCTCCGAATAACGGGTGTAAGAACCTGCCCGACCTGCTTGCGGCAGTGCCTTGAAGGTGCCTGACAGGTTCTAATGGCAAGTGCTGGAAGAGGTAGGGAACTGCGAAGTTGGCAGAGTATCCACGAAGCTATTGTCTTATGTCAACGGCAAAACCTTGTATTTATGGCGCCAAATCTCTCTACTTCCTAAAATGCGGTTCAAGCAAAAATTGTTTAGCAGGCATATTTTTACTAATGCGCCGCGACTAGGGCTCCTTTAACAGGCATATTTTAGAAAAGATGCAAGCAACCCGATTCTTAACGCAAGATTTTCAGGCAGATAATGCCCTTCATATTCATATCTTTTCATTTCGTCACCTGAAGGCGGCAGAGAACGAAGAGGCTGCTCTCGCGCTTCTCAGCAATTCCGAGATCGAGTCCTACTATCGCATCAGGGCGCTGCAGCGTCGCCGCAACATTAAGAAGACTGCTCGCCTGCTATTCGGGAGCAAGCGCCGGGCAAATTCTGATCAAGTCGGAAAACGGTGCCAAGCCGCGCGCATCCGTTGCCGGCGACTTCCACTTGCCAGCCTTCAATCTCTCACATTCCAGGGACGTTCTCGCGATAGCGATCTGCTCGGCAGGAGAGGTCGGCATCGATGTCGAACAGCTCGATTCGAATGTCATCGCCGACATGACAAGCATTGCGCAAGACTATTTCTCCAGCGAAGAACAGCGTCTCCTTGCAGCCGTTCCCGCTGCGCAGCTAGCGGAGGAATTTTTCCGCATCTGGACGCTGAAGGAAGCGGTTCTCAAGGCGGCAGGAGTGGGTCTTTTCCATCCTCTTTCCTCCTTGTGTGTCGCGCAAAAGGCTGCTCGTCATGCGCTTTCACTCGAACTCGACGTCGGCTCGACCATAATGCATGCGGAGCATCGGACCTTGCCCGGCGACGTCCATCTTGCTGTCGCCAGGGCGGACAGCATGAGCGACATCTCCGTCTTCATGCATACCCGTGTCAATTAGTGCCCTTCCTTCAGCCTGCCCCCTCCTCCATTTCATCGCATCGGACCGAATCGCCCGTGCTTATCCTTGAATTGTTTTATGCATCAACCGAGGCTACAGTTATCGTTATCACTGCGCCTCCGGATTAACATGTCTTGGGTGAAGACGAGCCACATAAATGAATTTGCATACACTACGCGCACCTACATTTTTCAAAATGCTCGCCCAGCCATGTGGTTGCGCAGGAATGGTACGTGCCAAAATAGCCAATAAGCGGTCGCCTGATCGAAAATCGCCGCACAAATAACTGATTAGAGCTCCACGCCCGGCAATGGCAACCAACAAGGCTGGATGCCGCGACATGAAGTCAAGATATCTTTCTACCAGTCTCAGGAAGACGCCTGTCCTGGTTCTTTCACGCAACCCCGCGAAGTAACGGGCAAAGCCTCCATGAGAATGTACGGCTACTCCTACGTCGGTACATATCGCAGGTTTATACCCGCTGCTCATCAATCTGAGGAAAAGCTCCGTGTCCTCGCCTAGCTTGAAGTGGGGGTCAAACATTCCAACTCGTTCAAAACATGTCTTTCTCACTGCGAGCCCGAATCCTGAACCGACATCAATAATTGCCTTGTGCAGTCTCCTGCCTGAGGCGTCGCGCTCTTTGAATCGTCGATAACGTGGTTTGGAGAGAGCGCCCTTGCTGTCGTAGTTTTTGAATATGACGCTTGACCATGCAAAGCCAATTTCTTCAGGCGCCCCATTTAAAATGGCATGCATTT
>JAQSWC010000128.1 GCA_029266815.1 Paucimonas sp. | reverse complement strand
GATGCACAGGTGAATCAGTGGCTGCAATCCGTGCGTGCTCAGGCTCGTTCCGGCGTCAGCGCGCCGTCCACCGTGCACGACGTGCGCCGCCTGCTCGACGAGATGCGCCTCATCAAGGACGACGAGGAGGTTGGCATCATGCGCCGCGCCGCGCAGATTTCCGCGAGCGCTCACGCCCGCGCAATGCGCATGTCGAAACCCGGCCTGCATGAATACGAGATCGAAGCCGAGCTGCTGCACGAATTCCGCAAGAGCGGTTCCGAGTTCCCCGCCTACACTTCCATCGTCGCCGCCGGCGTCAATGCCTGCGTACTCCACTACCGCGCAGGAAATGCAGTAATGAAGGACGGCGACCTGGTGCTGATCGACGCCGGCTGCGAGCTGGAAGGCTACGCATCGGACATCACTCGCACCTATCCCGCCAATGGCAAATTCAGCGGTCCGCAGAAAACGCTGTATGACATCGTCCTCGCCGCGCAGGCCGCGGCCATTGCCGAGATCAAGCCCGGCCGGCGCTTCACCGACAGCCACGATGCTGCCGTGCGAGTGCTCGCACAAGGCATGCTTGACACCGGCCTGCTTGACAAGGGCAAGGTCGGTACGCTCGACGACGTGATCGAGAAAGGCGATTACCGCCAGTTCTATATGCACCGAACCGGCCACTGGATCGGCATGGACGTGCACGACGTTGGCGAATACCGTGAAGCGGCGCATGCCGATGGCGACCGCCCCTGGCGCGCGCTGCAGCCCGGCATGGCACTTACCGTGGAACCTGGCATCTATGTGCGCCCTGGGCCGCAGGTACCAGAGAAATACTGGAATATTGGCATCCGCATCGAAGACGATGCCGTGGTTACAGCAGAAGGCTGCGAGATCATCAGCCACGGCGCGCCAAAGTCTGTGACGGAAATAGAAGCCGTGATGAAAGGCTGATGTTCAGCACATGACGGCAGATTTCGACATCGCCATCTGCGGCGCCGGCCCCGTCGGCCTGGCCTTGGCAGCATCGCTGGTCAAACGCGGCACACCGGCCGCGCGTATCGCGTTGATCGACGCAAAGCCACTCGATCAAACCTTGCAGGACCCGCGCTCGATCGCCCTTTCCTACGGCAGTCGTCAGTTGCTGGAGGAAATCGATGCATGGCCGACAGATGTCACCGCCATCCACGAAATCCACGTCTCGCGCCGTGGCCATTTCGGCCGCACGCTGATTGAACGCGACGAATATGGCCTGCCTGCACTCGGCTACGTCACGCGCTACGGCACGCTAGTCGCCTCTCTGGCTCAAGCTGCCGAACGCACGGGCATTGCGGCAATACGCCCGGTGGAAGTGCAATCCATCACCGAAAGCAGCGAGGCCGTAGAACTGACGCTTTCCGACGGTCGCACGATCACCTCTGCCATCCTGGTGCAAGCGGAAGGCGGGGTCTTTTCCAACCAGATCGCCAAGTCCGTGCACCGCGCTTACGAACAGACTGCACTCGTCGCCCACGTCGTTGCAAGTGCACCGGTCGCACACCGTGCCTTCGAACGCTTTACTGACGAAGGCCCGCTAGCCCTTCTACCGCAGAACGACGGCTATGCGATGGTGTGGTGTGGTCGCCCCGCTACCGTTGCACAGTTGGTCGCGTTGAAAGACGATGCCTTTCTCGAAGCACTGCAGCAGAGTTTCGGAACCCGCGTCGGACGCTTTACGAATGTCTCGGCACGGAACAGTTTTCCATTAGGTCTAAATGCACACCCTGTTGCGACGCTCAGAACCGTTGCTATCGGCAACGCTGCGCAGACCTTGCATCCTGTGGCGGGACAAGGGTTGAATCTCGGTCTGCGAGATGCGACTGTGCTCGCGAGATTGCTGGCACAGGACGCGGCGGCCGGAAAGCTACTTGAATTTACGAAAGCGCGTCAATCCGATCGTAGCTTGACAATCCAGCTGACCGATACGATGGCCCGTCTATTCGCTAATGCGCCCGATGGAGCGTGGTCGCAGACATTTTTAGGGTGGTCTCTCGGAATAGTCGATGCACTGAGGCCAGCAAAGCGATTGCTTGCCGAACAGATGATGTACGGCCGGCGCTAGCCTGACGATAGCCGCGGTAAGGAATTTAACTATGTTCCGCTTGGCGCGATTGCAGCATTACTCCACCGCCTTCACCATATCCTCAATCACCTTCTTCGCATCCCCGAACACCATCATCGTCTTGTCCATGTAGAACAGCTCGTTGTCCAAGCCGGCATAACCGGCAGCCATCGAGCGCTTGTTGACGATTACTGTCTTGGCTTTATAGGCTTCGAGAATCGGCATGCCGGCGATGGGTGATTTTGGATCCTTTGCAGCGGGATTGACCACATCGTTGGCACCTAACACCAGCACGACGTCGGCCTGTCCGAACTCGCCGTTGATGTCTTCCATCTCGAACACCTGGTCGTACGGCACTTCGGCTTCGGCCAGCAGCACGTTCATGTGGCCCGGCATCCGGCCGGCGACCGGGTGGATCGCGTACTTCACGGTCACGCCCTTGTGCGTGAGCTTTTCAGTGAGTTCCTTCAATGCATGCTGGGCACGTGCTACTGCAAGGCCATAACCAGGGACGATGATCACGGTCTCGGCATTCGTCATCAGGAAGGACGCATCGTCTGCCGAGCCCGATTTCACATTGCGCTGCTGCTGCGCGCCTGCTGAGGCCGACGACGCATCGCCGCCGAAACCGCCGAGGATCACATTGAAAAAGGAACGGTTCATCGCCTTGCACATGATGTACGAGAGGATTGCGCCGGATGAGCCCACCAGCGAGCCGGCGATGATCAGCATGGAATTGTTCAGCGAGAAGCCGATGCCTGCTGCCGCCCAGCCGGAATAGCTGTTGAGCATCGACACCACCACCGGCATATCCGCGCCGCCGATCGGAATGATGATCAGCACACCGAGCACGAAGGCAATCGCTGCCATCAGGATGAAAGGCAGCCAATGCTGCGTCATGCAGAACATGATGCCCAGCACGATCATCGCGACGGCCAGCAATAGATTCACGAAATGCTGGCCCTTGAAGACCACAGGTGCGCCCTGGAACAGGCGGAATTTATATTTGCCGGAGAGCTTGCCGAATGCGATGACCGAGCCAGAGAAAGTGATGGCGCCGACGAATGTGCCGATGAAGAGTTCGAGACGATTACCGAAGGGGATGGGTTCACCACGGCCGGTGATATTAAAAGCCCATGGTTCGGAGACAGCAGCCACTGCGATGCAGACCGCAGCCAGGCCGATCAGCGAATGCATTGCCGCCACCAGTTCCGGCATCTTGGTCATCTCTACGCGCTTGGCCAGCATGGCGCCGATGCCGCCGCCAACCACAAGGCCCAGCGCCACCAGACCCAGGCCATAGCCTGTGTTGGACATCTCGGCCTTCAGCTTGATCATCAAGACGATGGTGGTAACGGCAGCGATCGCCATGCCGCTCATGCCGAAAGTGTTGCCGCGCCGCGCGGTCGTGGGATGCGAAAGACCTTTCAGCGCCTGGATGAAACAGACCGATGCAATCAGGTAAAGCATCGTCACCAGGTTCATGCTCACGAAGCTCATGTCCATTATTTGCCCTCCTTGCCGGAAGGCTGGGCCGATGCTTTCGGCTCCTTCTTCTTGAACATTTCAAGCATGCGGCGTGTGACGAGGAAGCCGCCGAAGACGTTCACCGCCGCCAGCGCTACCGCCGCTGTGCCCATCACTTGCCCCAGCGTTCCCTCGGTGAGGCCTGCCGCCAGCATGGCGCCGACGATGATGATGGCGGAGATTGCATTGGTCACTGCCATGAGGGGTGTATGCAGTGCAGGGGTCACTGTCCATACAACGTGATAGCCGACATAGATGGCCAGCACGAAGATGATGAGGTTGATGACGGTGTGACTGACTTCCATGAAACCTCCTGTTGTTATTCTCGGCGGATTCCCTCTCCCTCAAGGAGAGGGCGGGGATGGGTTGCAATGCTCAATGGAAGAAACCCATCCCCATCCCAACCTTCCCCTTGAAGGGGAAGGAGTTTCACTTCAACTCATTACCTACACTTGCTGCGTAACGCGGCTTATTTTTTCAACTCGGTCATACGGTTCTTCTCGTCCACCATCACCACACGTGGGCGATAGGAGGCGCATTCCTCCTCCGTCATCGGCGCATAAGTGCAGATGATCAACAGGTCGCCGATATGCGCCAGGCGCGCGGCTGCGCCGTTCAGCGCGATGGCGCCGCTGCCGGCCTTGGCCTTGATGGCATAGGTAGAGAAGCGCTCGCCGTTGTTCACGTTATAGAGCTCGATCTTCTCGAACTCGCGGATGTTTGCCGCCTCCAGCAGATTTTCATCGATACCGCACGATCCCTCATAGTTCAGGTCGCATTCGGTGACGGACGCGCGATGGATCTTCGCGCGGAGCATGATACGTTGCATTGCTTTTTCCTAATTTCTATTTGCGTAATACCTCGCCGCCGGTACACAGCAGCGTTGCGGCGACGATGTCATCGTCGCGGTTGATCGCCAGGTTGCCTTCCTGGTCAACGATCAGTTTCAAAAAGTCGAACACATTGCGTGCATACAGGGCAGAAGCATCCGCCGCCACCAATGCGGCGAGGTTGGGCTCGCCGATGATATGCACACCGTGTTTGACTACTGTCTTGCCGAGTTCGGACAGCGGACAGTTGCCGCCCTGCTCGACTGCCATGTCGACGATGACCGAACCCGGTTTCATCGCTTTCACGGTGTCTTCTCCGATCAGCACCGGCGCCTTGCGGCCTGGGATCAATGCTGTCGTGATGATAATGTCCGCCTGCTTGGCGCGCTCATGCACTATTTCTGCTTGGCGCTTCAGCCAATCTGCCGGCATTGGGCGCGCATAGCCTCCGACACCTTGCGCGATCTCGCGTTCCTCGTCGGTAAGAAAAGGCACGTCGATGAACTTGGCGCCCAGCGATTCCACCTGCTCTTTTACCGGCGGGCGCACGTCCGACGCCTCGATCACCGCGCCGAGACGCTTGGCGGTGGCGATGGCCTGCAGACCGGCGACACCCACGCCCATGATCAGCACGCGCGCCGCTTTCACGGTGCCAGCTGCCGTCATCAGCATCGGCATGAAGCGCTGGTAAGTATTCGCCGCCAGCATGACCGCCTTGTAACCCGCGATATTCGCTTGCGATGACAGCACGTCCATCGACTGTGCACGCGTAGTCCGCGGTGCGGCTTCGAGTGCAAAGGCACTCAGGCCATGAGACGCCATCGCCGAAATGTTGTCTGCGTCAAACGGGTTCAGCATGCCGACCAGCGCCGCGCTGGCTTTCATCTGCGAGCGCTCTTGCTCATTCGGTGCGCGCACTTTCAGCACCATGTCCGCGCCCAGCGCCTCTCCTGCCGAGCCGATCTGCGCGCCGGCAGCCAAGTAGGCTTCGTCAGTCACGCTTGATGCCACACCCGCGCCGGATTGCACAATCACTTGGTGCTTTGCCGCCACCAGTTTCTTCACCGTTTCCGGCGTGCCTGCCACGCGTGTTTCGCCCTGCCTCGTTTCGCCGGGTATCCCGATCTTCATGAGCTTCTCCAGGAAATAGTCTTGGACGTTGCCGAACCCCGCGAATCTTACACGGAAATGCTTTTTCCGGCGCCCGAAAGCACGGTTTTACCACTTCAAAATGCGTATTGAACGGGGCTAGACAAACAATCTTGATTCCGACGAACTTGTAGCCGCAAAGCTTGTCTCAGAACAACATTTTTAGGGTTGTCACCCAACTTGCCATAATTGCTTCTTTCGCGAAACTGCAGGCCAAGCGGTAAAATGGCGGCCCCTTTTGAAGAAATAACATGACCGACGTCTGGAAGCCCTCAGTTACCGTTGCTGCGATCATCGAGCGCAGCAGCAAATTCCTATTGGTTGAAGAGGAAACCAGCGACGGCATTCGTTTCAACCAGCCGGCGGGCCATCTCGATCCGGGCGAATCACTGATCCAGGCGGTGTCCCGCGAGGCAATGGAGGAAACCTCCTATGAGTTCACCGCCACATCACTGGTCGGCACCTACATGTCGCGCTACTATCAGGCGCGTACCGGCAAAGAAGTCACCTACTTGAGATTCGCCTTTGCCGGCGAAGTAGGCGCCAACCTCGGCCGCCCCCTCGACGACGGCATTCTGCGTGCGGTATGGATGAGCTATGACGAACTGCTGGCTTGCCGCGACAAGCATCTCATC
>JAQSWC010000127.1 GCA_029266815.1 Paucimonas sp. | reverse complement strand
GCATTGCGGCCCCGCCTGGATGGCTGGTTGCGTGAAGAGGGCCTGACCTCGCAAGCTGTCGGTGAATTTGAAGACAGTGCCTTGATCAAGGCTTTCGGCAGGCAGGGGACGGGAATTTTTGCCAGGCCTACCGTGCTGCGAGAAGAGATAGAAGAACAGTATCAGGTGAAATGCCTGGGAAGCGCGCAAGGTTTGATAGGGGAATTTTTTGCGCTGTCGATAGAGCGGCGCATTGTGCATCCCGCCGTGGCGGCGATCACGGCAAATGCACGCCGTGAATTGTTCAGATAGTGATCATGGGAGGGTAGGAAGCCATTTATTTATGAGATGAATTCTGTCAGCATTTTGCGGCGAGGGGGCGTCAATGCCGGGTCAATCTGGATGCCATCTCGCACATCACCCGTATGAATTCCTGAACTTCAATCGGCTTGACGATGTACTCTTCAATACCGAGCGTGACAGTACGGCTCACGTCGGCCTCGAGTGCTGAAGCCGTCAATACGAATACCGGAAGAGACGATAATTGCGGCGTAAAGCGAATGGCCTTGAGAACTTCTATACCGTCAACCTTTGGAAGCTTAAGGTCGAGCAGCACCACGCCTGGATTGCCCGCTGGCCTGTCTGCATAGGCGCCGCGGCACAGCAGGTAGTCAAGGGCCTCCTCTCCATCGCGAACGACAATGATTTCTTGCTTTATGCCGGCCTTTGCCAAAGCCATCAGTGCAAGCTCGATGTCGTTTGGAGAATCTTCTACGAGTAGTATGGGCTTCGCCATTAGGAGGAAGAGGTGAAACGTATACTGAAGGACGTGAATTTTACTCCTGGAGTGCGGTATGGCGATGTATTGTCTATGACATTTCAGACAGAAACGTGGCGAGTGCAGGGGCGATACCGAAAAGCCCAGGGGGAAACCAGCATTCAAGCTGAAGCCCGAATGAGCCGGGCCACCGTCCCCTTTGTGTGCCTCACCAGTGCGCTACTTTGAAGATGCAGGAGAGTTGCGTGCGCGCCGGAACTCAAGCGGACCCTTGTTGCCGCGCGAGTCCAGGTATTCGCCTTTGAGCGACACGCCATCATCACTCAGTTTCAGCGTATGTGTACCGGCCGTGGCCCATCCGGGAATAGGTTTACTGACCCTGACCTGCAAAACAACATTTCCATCGTCGATAAAACCCTGCCCGTGTTCCACCATGGGCGTGCCATTGAACTCAAGATAGTGAGCCATGCGCACCTCCCTGCCTTCCTGGGCAAGAATGAGGTAAGCATTGGAAAATGCCGGGCCGGCGGCGTCGTTCCAGAGGCCGTTGACATCCTGCGTTTCCGGCGCCGCATGCGCCAATGCGCCGAAAGCAACTGCCGTAGCGAAGATCCATCTCTTCATTTTTCTAGTCCCTGTCATCTCGTTAGTTCACCTTACTTCATTCCCGTTCTTGAACCATGCCCGGTTCAGTGCTTTTCCAGCAGACCTTCCAGCTTGTCGAACGATCCGGCCCAGCCTTGAGTCATTCCGCCCTTTTCGAGGATGAAGGCCTGCAGTTCCTCGCTTGCGACTGTGCCCTGCGGTTCGCAAGTCAGCGTTACGCGCGTGAGACCGGGCTCTTCTTCGGCAAATTGCACGGTCATCAGCAATGTTTCGGGCCACACCGGTGCCATCGGGTGACGAGTGATGTTTTCCTTCTCGTCGCAGAACTGCTGTGTGTAGACGAGTCGATCGGGCCTGCAGACATCCAAGTACGCCATGCGTCCATGCATCGTGATGCCGCTTCCGTTGGTCATGATAAAAAATGCGTCTCCGCCGGGGCGAATATCGGCGCGGATGTATTTCATGCTGAAGCCTGTTGGAGGAAGCCATGATGAAACATGTTCCGGCTTCGTCCACATATCAAACACCAGATCGAGCGGAGACTCGAAGGTACGGTTGATGACGAACCTTTCTTTGCCGGAGGCTTCCTTTTCCAGGTATTCGGCGAGGCGGTCCCAGGTGCCGTTGCCGCCAGCCTGCTTGATGAACTTTCTTGTCTGTTCTGCGGCTTCCGGTGTGGGCAGAGTCATGCTCATGTCCATCTTCGTCTTGCCGCCGGTTGCCGAAAACAGCACTGTCACTCTGAAAAGAGGAGGACGGTCGTCGTTGCCGCCGTGGTCGTACACCAGCTTTTTGCACTGCTCAACCTCGAAGTAGATCGTCTTGTTTTCATAGTCGGTACCGTCCGGGCCGTGCATCGTGTAACTCCAATGCCCGCCCGGCCTCAAATCCTTGCTGTGCGTGGTCAGGCTGAAACCGCGCGGTCCCCACCATTGCGCCACCTGCGCCGAGTCTGTCCACGCATTCCAGACGGCTTCCACGGGCGCATCATAGATCCGGGTAATGCGGATTTCATTCGAACTATTTTTTGCCGGCATGTTTCTTCCCTTTCGCTTTCTTCTCTGAAGTGACAGTTTTGAGATAGGCGTCGAGCCGATCGAAGCTCTCTTCCCAGAACATTCGGTACTGATCGACCCACTCGGCGGCATCTTTCATGGCTTCCGCATTGAGCTTGCATGGACGGCATTGCGCCTCGCGGGACTTGATGATGAGGCCGGCATTTTCCAGTACCTTGAGGTGCTTGGTGACTGCGGGCAGGCTCATGTTGTTCAGGAACGGTTTCGCCAGATCGGACACATTGGCTTCGCCTTTGGAGAGCTGGGCGAGTATCGCTCTTCGGGTCGGATCTGAGAGGGCGGAAAATGTCTGGCTGAGGCGATCCGGCATATTATTCACCAATCAGTTAATTAACTTTATGGTTAAATATAAGAGGTAGCGCCGACGGTGTCAAGTGCCCGGCAAAAGCGGGCTTGATGCCGACACGGTAAATAACGACGTCAAAAAAACGGGTAAAGTAAGACGCGGGGCTTCGTCATCATCTTTTTTCGCAGGACAAGACGAGGAGGGCAGCGTTGCCCTACTTTGCATAGGCGAAGTTCACGCGAAGATTGGACTTTGCCTGATTATTTGCAAGAGATAAGAGCCATCAAGGAAAACCATGCGTTCCACAAAAGCTGCCGCCGCCGTCCACAGACTCAATGCACGAGATGCCGGCCAGCGGTATTCCTTCGGCATCACCGGGTCGGGGCTTTTCTATCTGACTCGCGTTTCCGCGGAAGGAAATGCCGAAAGAATCAGCGGCGATCTGACGATGGATGAATTCGTTATGCTGGCAAACAGCACAGGTCCGCAAAAGAAGGAAAGAGTGACGAAGCTCGATCAGGAATTCACAAGGAAACTGGCCGATGCGAAAAGCAGAAAAGGCGAATGACGGTCCGGCATTTCTTCTCGGCACCGATAAGAAACGACGTCATCTGACGGTCAGGGCGTTGCGTCGAGTGGACCGAACACCCTAGCTTAAAAGAGGGACAAACAGCGTCACATTTCCAGTTGCTGAAGATAGCGTTGCCGCGCTTCCTCTTCCTTGCGCGCGATCTCGATTTCGCGAATGACGGCATCGACATCAACTGGGCCATGCTCCGGTTCGATCCGGCCAGTGAGCGGTGTGTCCGGTTTGAGCAGCCCCGCCTCATACAGTTTCCATATCTCCTTGCCATAGCGCGTAGCTACAAGCTGCGGAGCGAAGTTGCTGAAAAACGAGGTGAGCCTTTCGACGTCGCGCTCAAGCATGGCGCCGGCGCTGTTGTTGCCCGCGGCGTCCACGGCCTGCGGCAAGTCGATGATGACGGGGCCGTCACCGTCGACCAGAATGTTGTACTCGGAAAGGTCGCCATGAATCACCCCCGCGCACAGCATCAGCACAACCTGACGGATCAGCCTGGCGTGATAATCCAGCGCCAGCGCTGTGTCGAGTTCAACGTCGTTCAGCCTGGGGGCCACGTTGCCAGATGCATCGGTAACGAGTTCCATCAGTAAAACGCCTTCATGGCAGATGAACGGTTGCGGCACGCGCACGCCTGCCGCAGCAAGGCGGTAAAGCGCATCGACCTCGGCGCTTTGCCACACTTCCTCCTGCATCTTGCGCCCGTACCGCGTGCCTTTTTCCATGGCGCGCGCCTGACGGCTGTTCTTCACCTTGCGGTTTTCCTGGTACGCGACGGCATGGCGGAAGCTGCGCTGCTGGGCGTCCTTGTAGACTTTCGCGCAGCGAATCTCGTCACCGCATTCGACCACATAGATGGTCGCTTCCTTGCCGCTCATCAGTTGGCGGACCACTGTGTCGATGAGGCCTTCTTCAACGAGCGGCTGGAGCCGTTTCGGAATTTTCATGAAACCTTGTAAGAGAGAATGAAGAGGGAGCGCAACTGGCACGCTGTTCTTCGACAGAACGGCACATAGTACCGTGCTTTCATATGCGAAAGAGCGCATACTCGGGCATCAGTGCTGCTACGGATACATGGATAAACCCGGGCTTGCCCGGCATCTGCGCCGGCGTTCACTGGCCCGCTCATTCGGGTGACGCCCATTTCAATCACGGAGACATCATGAGTAAAAGTCAGGACAGCAAGAAAGACGTCAAGAAGAAACCCGCCAAAACAGTGAAAGAAAAAAAAGAAGCGAAGAAGGTGAAGAAGGAAGCGCTGAAGAAACAGTGAGTGCCTGATCATCGAGTCAGCCGACGCAGGGAGAAGATCGCACCCCGGCTAAGCGATGTCGCGTCAATTCGAACGTTTCTTTTATTGCCCTTTCCGCGGTCGCTTCGAAGGAACATGGCCAAGCGACTTGTTTCTTTGCGCGAAAATTGTTTTTGCATCTTCCACCGCGCGTTCCTGCGTGCACATCGAAGGCACATCGTCATGCAGGGTGAAGAAATCCGCGGCCTGTACCCTCATGACGAGCTTGATGGCCTCATCATCGGAAAGCTCGTACATTTCGGTCAATAAGGTAGTGACTTCATCCAGATAGGCTTCGTAGGTCATCGGCATGATGGGCTTCCATAGCGTGCGAGGGGAAAGCAAAATTTGCTGCGGCGTTTCTATTGCTTTGACTGACATGGTTCTTCATCTAAAGAAGCAATTCCCAGTTCATCCAGATAAGCCCCGAATTCCCTGGATGGATCGTGCAGTACGATTGCAAAAGGGTAGAGCGACTTTTTTCGCTTATAGAGCAGAGTATAGTTCTTTCGCGTCCGCCGAAAGCCGTGGAATCGTCGTGCCCATATGAAACGCGAGAGCTCGCCGGTGGTGCGGTGATAAGTGGCCGAATCGCCATGAAAATCGTACTCGGCAATGAAAGGCGCTATCTTTTTCGCACGGTTCAACATGGCGCCTGCTCTATTCCTCGCCAGCCACCGCCAGTAGCGTGGAAAAGGCATCACCTGGACATTTCCTTGTCTTCCCTGAAGAATTGCAAAAGCCAGCATCAGTAGAAAGAAGAATGCATAGCCAGGGAGATGCAGGGAAGACGGGGGCCGGCATTCATTCAAAATGAGCAGCAGAGCCAGCAGTAACAACCCGCTCAGGGACAGCAAGCCAATCAGCAGAAAAAATATGCGGCGAATCTTGAGCGGTATGAATCTGTCTCGGTATGCCGTCAGTCGATCGTGCATCACTTCAATCAGGTCCGCCTCGGCATCGGCAAGGAAGTCGGCGGTGATATGAGTGGATATTCGAAACGACTTCACGTGTGGCCCTGCAGATCGGTAATCATGCGTAAATTTTGGAATTTGCCGAGACGGCGCTCACAGTCAAATACGAAAGCTTCTCTTGCTGCTTTCTCCAAGGGGCAGGCAGGTTCCCATTATTTGTATTTTTTATTCCGGAATCAACCGAATCGTGCTCTGAATCATACTCCGACCGGTAAATCGGAGCGAAGGAATGAGCTCGCAGAATGTCGCCCTCGATTTGGGCCTCGCCTCCATTTACTTCTATGCGACGACTGCGCGGTTTTCGGCTGGCTTCGCAAAATCTTCCTACTGCTTCGCTTCCGCCATGTCTCGACGACTGCGCGGGTTCACTGCGTGGCTCAGGCATGACAGGTGATCAAAGTGATTCCATAACCGCGTCTTGCTTAAGCAATCTCAAGGTTTGCCTGGGGTACTTGCCAATATGCTGGACCGACAAGGAGAAATGATCAGGGAGTTCATTTCAGGTTGGATACAGCTATGTCGTCAGTTCCACACAAAATCTTTACAGCAATCGTTGCACTTTCGCTTACAGGATGTGGCGGTGGCGGAGGAGGCTCCGCTTCACCCAGCCCAGCTCCATCAGCCAGCACTGGCGGCGAGCAGGTGGCAGCAGACGTGCCGACACCTGCGCCGGCACCAAGCCCTACGCCGACACCCGCACCGTTCTCCGCACAAGTTGTCACTGCGCCGCCTGACCGC
>JAQSWC010000126.1 GCA_029266815.1 Paucimonas sp. | reverse complement strand
TACGTAATCGAAGGGGCGCGCGAAAAGCTGCTGGCCAGTGAACGCGAACGATTCATACGGGAGGAGTGGCCGGCCACGCTTGGCCGCATAGAAAGGCTGGGCCTGGACCTCGAGAAACTGCTTCGCTCCAAGAAAACCGGAGGTGCTAAATGAATACCGTTATTTCAGCATCAGGGCTCAGAAAGCACTATGCCGGGCAGGCCGCGGTCGATGACATCAGTTTCGACATACCTGCCGGAAGAATCGTCGGCCTGATCGGCCCCAATGGGTCCGGCAAGACCACCACATTGAAGGCAATTCTGGGGCTGATACCGTTCGAGGGGGAACTGTCGGTGCTGGGTCATGATCCACGCAAGCAGCGGAATGAACTGATGGCCGACGTCTGCTTCATCGCTGACGTGGCCATTCTTCCGAGGTGGTTGCGCGTGTGCGATGCGGTCGATTTCGTAGCAGGCATCCATCCCAGGTTCAACCGCGAGAAAGCCGAACGTTATATCGCCAATACGAAGCTGAAGCCGGCGATGAAAGTCAGTGCCATGTCGAAAGGAATGATCGTCCAGCTTCATTTGGCGCTGGTAATGGCGATCGATGCAAAGCTTCTCGTGCTGGACGAGCCGACTCTCGGCCTGGACATACTCTACCGCAAGCAGTTTTACCAGAATCTGCTGGAAGACTATTTCGATGCGCAGAAAACCATTGTCATCACAACGCATCAGGTGGAAGAAGTGGAACACATCCTGACCGACCTGATATTCATCCGTGACGGCAAGATCGTGCTGACGTCGACGATGGATGAAATCGGCGAGCGCTACATAGAGGTGATGGTGCGTCCGGACCATGCCGCTGCGGCCAGGGCCCTTATGCCGATCAATGAACGTACGGTGTTCGGCAAACCCGTGATGCTTTTCGATAACGTTCCGCGCGATCAGTTGGAAGCACTGGGCGAAACCCGTCACCCGGGCATTGCAGACCTGTTCGTTGCCACCATGAAGGGAAGTTACGCATGAATACAATGAAATGGCTGCTTCGGCGCGAGTATTGGGAGCACAAGGGCGCCATTTTCTGGGCTCCGCTGATTGTTGCGTCAATCATGTGCATTTTGATTGCAGCCATTCTGGCGCTGGGTTTTTCCGCCGACGGCGTGCTTTCAGTGAGCTATGAAGGTGCACAACGATCAATGGGAAGCGTGGCTGAAAGCATCAGCCCTGATCAAAAATCCAGGCTGGTCGACATGATGACTCACGGTTACATGTTCATCGCCGCACCTCTTTATTTTCTTTTCAGCTTCATCGTGTTCTTCTATTGCCTGGGCGCGCTGTACGACGAGCGTCGTGACCGCAGCATCCTTTTCTGGAAATCCCTGCCCATCTCCGATGGCTTGACCGTGCTATCCAAGGTTGCCATGGCGGCAGTCGTTGCGCCGCTGATCACTATCGCCATCGCGACGGTTTCTTCGCTGTTCCTGCTGTTCGTGTTTTCAATTGCACTGGCATCCAAGGGAATACATGTTTTCGGTGACGTACTGTCCGCCCCGTCGCTGTATCTCGCACCGGTGCAATTAGTCGCGCTGATTCCGGTTTACCTGCTGTGGGCTTTGCCGACGATAGGCTGGCTATTGATGGTATCGAGCTGGGCGCGTTCCAAGGTCTTTCTGTGGGCAGTAGGCGCGCCACTGATGTCGTTGGCACTTTTGTCCGGAGCGAATTCCCTTTTCCAGTTTCACTGGAATACATCGTGGTTTGCCGAGAACATTGTCGCTCGCGGCTTGTTCGGCTTGGTTCCTGGCGCGTGGTTTTCCTTCGCCGGCGTTACTCATGAGCATTTGAGCCAACATGCGGCCGTCGCCGAGATTTTCACGCAATCCTGGTCGACGCTCGCAAGCCCGCAGGTATGGGTAGGTGTTGTTGCAGGAGCGGCAATGATCTATGTTGCTATTGCTATGCGGCGCTGGCGGGAAGAAAGCTAGTGCGGCTAATGCCCAATATTCTTTCGCTGCAATGCCATGATCGGTAAGTAGACATGTCATCGGCTTGAACCTGACCTTTTGAAAAAGGCAGGTTCAAGATGATGGCGGGCGAGGCTGAAACCCGCGTCAGTCCGGAGAAAACATAATCAGCTTGCGTACTTCACCGAGCAGCCGTAAGGCTTGGTACTTGGATTCGCGATCGGCTTGCCTGCTGCTATCGATGCCAGCGCGGTTTTCACATACTGCTCCGCCTTCGGAATGTCATCCTTGTTCTTGGTGGCGATGCTGTCGATGCCGCCTTTGTATACCAGTGTTCCCTTCGGATCGATGACATAGAGATGCGGGGTAGTTTGTGCACCATATTGCTTGGCAATGGTGCCTTCCGGATCGAGGATGACCTGCGCAGGCTTGGCACCGCGGCCTGCATTCAGTTTTTGCGCGGTCGCGCCGTCAACGTGGCCTTGTTTGCCCGGTGCGGATGACACGACCTGCAGCCACACCGCGCCTTGTGCAGCGGCGTCTTTCTGCTGGGCCGGGAGGTTGCCGCTTTCGTAGTGCTTCTTCACGAAGGGGCACTCGTGGTTGCTCCATTCCAGCACCACGGTCTTACCCTTGAATGCGCTGAGGTTGACCGTCGCGCCGTCGGCAGTTTTGCCGGTGAACGCGGGCGCCGGCTGGTTGATTTCTGCCGCCGCCATGGCAAGGGAAGCGAAGCCAAGAGCGGCACCGGCGATAGCGGTTTTAGCGATGCATTGCAGTTGCATGAATATCTCCTTGAGTTGAAAACAAAAGCTTCAGGTCTTGGCTGAAGCTACAGCCGATAAAACAATGTCAGGTGTGAGTATCTGCGGCAGCACTACAGGCGTGCTTGCGGAGCCTTGCGGATACATCACGTAGAGCGGTACGCCACTGCGGCCGAACTCGGTCAGCAGTGCGGTGATGCGCGGATCGCGGTTGGTCCAGTCGCCTTTCAGATAGGTGATGCCTGATTGCCTGAAGGCATTGATCACCTTGTCGTCACTGAGTGCGACGCGTTCGTTGACGAGGCAACTAATGCACCAGGCCGCGGTGAGATTGATGAACACCGGCCTGCCTTCGGCACGCAGCACTTGCAGCCGCTCCGGTGAATAGGCTTCCCAAAGACTGCCGTCGGCCACCGTCTTGCTGGTGCCTGCGGCGCCCGGCGCTTCGGGCGAGAATGCCTGTACACCGGCGTAGCCGCCGCCCAAGGCGGCAAACAAAGCCACCGAGGCAATGGCAAGACTGCTGCGGCGCGCGAGGTTGCCGCTAAAGCGTGTCGTTTCATACAACCAGGCGGCAAACGCGATTGCCACCATGCCCGCCAAAGCGATAGCAACCGCGTTGATGCCGGCCTGCTGCGCCAGCACCCACACCAGCCACGCTGCTGCCGCATACATCGGGAAGGCGAACCCTTGCTTGATGCGCTCCATCCACAATCCGGGCTTGGGCAGGCGGCGCTGCATAGCCGGCCAGGTGCTGAGTAGCAGATACGGCAATGCGAGACCCAGGCCGAGACTGAGGAACACAGCCAGCAACACAGCTGGCGGCTGCACGACCGCGTAGCCGATAGCGGCTCCCATGAAGGGAGCGGTGCACGGCGTGGCGACAATGGTGGCGAGCACGCCGGTGAAGAAACTGCCCGTATAACCCGAACGTGCAGCCAGAGAAGAACCGACGCCCGACACCGACGTGCCGATGGTGAATACGCCGGAGAGACTCAATCCAAGTGCAAACATGAGGTAGGCGACGATCAGCACGAACAGCGGCGACTGGAACTGGAAGCCCCAGCCTAGCTGCGCACCGCCTGATTTCAATGCAAGCAGCAGCAGGGTCAGCACCGTGAAGCTCGCCAGCACGCCGCCGGTATAGGTCAAGCCGTGCAAGCGGGCGTGCCGGGGTTCATGCTCTGCATGGTTCAGCAAAGCCAACGCCTTGATCGAAAGCACCGGAAACACGCAAGGCATGAGGTTCAGGATCATGCCGCCGGCGAGAGCGAGCAGGAGAGCGGAAATGAAGCCGATGTCGGCTATGCCTCCAGCAGTACTGGTGGCAGCGGAGGCGGAAGGCGGTAGCGAAGCTTCGGCTGCAGGCGCGATGCCGCTAATCTTTTCCTCGATGGCGAATGCGCGCTTCGTGCCGTTGGCATCGGTCAATGCCAGTACGCCGGAGAGCGGCTCGCCGGGCCTTGCAGGCGCTTCGCCCGGCCTCAGATCGATAACCAGGTCGTCGCTGTCATTACTGACCGGCTGCGGATCGCCGTTGGACACCTTGCCCCATTGCGCCGCGTAGAACCATACATCCCTGAACTGGCCGGATTTCAACTCCTTGGCGGCAATGCGAAGCTGCAGACTTTTTCCGGTGTGCTCGAAGCGAACCGGCCACGGGCTCTTTACTGGCATATCGGCGCGTGTCTTCTCGATCAGCGGATCGCTCTTGCCGACTGCAACACTAGGCGCGACGACCGGTAGCGCGAGGCCCAGCACTACTTGCTGCGGAATACAGGTTTCCTCGCATACCAGCCAGTCTACCGTCGCCCTCACCGGGAAGGTGCTGCCCGCTTTCAGGTCGGCGGGCACCTTGATCGCCGACAGCAGCACAACTTCGTTCTCGTAACCGTAGTTGGTGATCGGACCGAGCTTGATGCGGCCAGGTGCAGGCCACTGGATATCGCTTGCGGCGGCACCTTTCGGCAGATCCCATGCAATGGATGTAGCGGTACCGGAATCGCCGGGATTGACCCAGTAGGTATGCCAGTGCGGGATGATGCGCTGATGCAGGCCAAGCAGAAGCTCGTCGCCCGCACGCACTGTATCGGCAGAGGAAATCAAGCGCGCGCGCACCTGTTCGGTCGCCGCTTCGGAAGGCGGTACGTTCACAGCAGTTGCCCGCGAAGTTGCCATTGCCAGGGCAATGGCTGCGAGCATCAATAATAGGGTACGGCGAAAAATCTGCATCGGATAAGCCTTTGGATGGGATCAGTATCTGCTCTGCGCGTGTACTGCATCCTTACCGTTGAACTTGAGTTCGAGGTCTACGGTAAGGATGATATCCCTGATTGCCGATACAGGCAGGATGCCGATTTTCGCGACTGTTTTTTAGAATCCGACCTTTTCAAAGTTCCATGAATTTTCGGCTTTCATGCCCGCTTCGCTCCTTGCTGGCGGGTGGCATTCCGGGAGGACGTACAACATTGGCGATCGAATCCAAAGAACTGATCCGCAGATCGTGCAGACGCTGTGTGATCTGATGGATGAACTCGCGCCGAAACCGTCCGGCAGCTACAGGAAGCAGATTACCTTCGTGGTGGATCGCCCCGGTCACGACCGCTGTTATGCCATTGATTCGCGCAAGATTGAACGGGAGCTGGGATGGAAGCCGATGGGATCTTTCGAGAGCGGCATCAGGAAAACCGTTCAGTGGAATTCTGATAACTCTCGATGGCTGGGCAACATGAAGTAATAGTACGGCCAAGGTCGGAGGAAGCAAAAGAAACACAAAGGGGTAACTAAGTTTGACGCCATTTTCATCAATATCATCATTTTTTGTCACTTGCATGACGGTCGGGCATCGGAGCGCATATGGATATGAGACAAAATTCGATTACTTTTCGAGGATGACAGCATAAGCTGCTGCCTGTCTCCTCCACATTTTCATCTGTGGTTAAGCCCGTGTTGCAAGACGCGGGCTTTTTTTCGTCATTCCCTTTATGAAGATATGTGACAAGCGCGAAAGCTTGCAAAGGTCTTGGTCTTGGACCATTCCTGAAACAATCCATTAAAAAGGAGTCCTTTCAGACAAGAAGGCGATTACCAGCGTCGTGATTTCTTTGATTTACGTGAAAAGAAGCTTGGAGAGCATTTCTATGAGCTGAGCCTCTCATCCCACTGATTTTCCCCGTAAAAAATATTGAATACCGCACGATATGTTTATGTAGAAAAGTAATATCGACATGCAAAAAGCTTCGTTCTTTTTATAACGTCAACATGCGATTATTGCGCCGACTTAGCATTTTTTGTAATAAGGCGCAGACATGTCTTTCGGCAATTCCATCAAAAAGAAACCCAAGCCACGGTCACAGCGCGTGATGCCAGGCTTCGGGCTTTCGCTTGGCTTCACTGTGTTCTATCTCTGTCTGATCGTTCTTCTTCCGTTATCTGCGGTATTCCTGAAGACTTTCACGATGACCTGGGACGCTTTTGTGGCCGCAGTGACTTCGCCACGCGTGGTTGCCTCCTATAAGCTGACCTTCGGAGCGTCGCTGATCGGTGCCTTCCTCAACGTGATCTTTGGCGGCATCGTGGCCTGGGTGCTGGTGCGCTATCGTTTTCCGGGCAAAAAACTGATCGATGCATTGGTAGATTTGCCTT